>CAYVRB010000022.1:0-13467 GCA_964453375.1 uncultured Alcaligenaceae bacterium | reverse complement strand
GGTGGCGTAGCCGGTGTCGGTGTAGAGGCCGTCGAAGAGGGCGTAGAAGAACGGCGCCTTGTCGCGGGTGCCCTTGTAGCCGCCCTTGACCTCGTGGTTGCCGATGCCGGCGACGAGCGGGATGAGCCGGCCGTTCTTGGCGACCATGTGCTTGGAATAGTTGCGGATGAAGGCGATGCTGACGTCGGCGGAGACGCCGTTGTCGTAGCCGAGGTCCCCGCCGACGATGGCGAACGCGGGGTCCTGCCGCGCGGCCTGGATGTTGTTCGCGATCGCGTGCACGTTGATGCCGACATCCCCGCCGCTGACGAAGCTGATCGTGTCGGTCGCTTTCGCCGGCATCGTGCGGAACCGATACGTCGGCGACGCGTTCTTCCCGATCTTGAATTCGTAGTCCGTCCCCGGCGCGAGGTCGGTCAGCTCGCAGCGGAAGACCGTGAAGTCCGTCGTCGGGTACGGCTTCGTCACGACCTTTTGCGTCTCCCACGGTTCGCCCGGCTCGCCGTACCAGATGGTGGTGTCGGCCGTCTCGCCGCGGGTGCCGATCCATTGGATGACCATCGTGGTGGTCGGATCGCGGAACCAGGTGAGGAAGAGCGTGTTCGGCACGAAGGCGTAATCTTCGATCGGCTTCGGCGCGGGTGCCTGCGCGGGGACGAGATTGGCGGCGAGGCCGGCGAATGCGGAGCCGAGGAACGCCCGGCGGGAGGCGGAGCTGAACATGGCGATGGCGGGGTTGTGCGGTCGGCGGGAGGAACTCGATTAGTGTAACGGTCGATCGACCGACAAGAAGAGTAAAAATGGCAAACCGTTTAGCCGCGAGGCGGAGTCTTCGGAGCCGAGCGCGTTACGTTGGTCCCGCGCTCGGCTCCGCGGACTCCGCCTCGCCGCTAAACGATTCCTTCCAAGAACACCACGCACGACGGGTTGCCGACCGGTGCATAATGGCCGGTGAACGCGAGGCCGCCGGTCGCGCGGTCGACGCGGAAGACCGTGACGGCGTCGGCCCGCTGGTTGCAACAGTACAGGAACGTTCGACTCGGATCGAACTCGAAGCTGCGCGGATAGTTCCCCCGCGTCCATTCCTCGCCCACATACTTCAACTCACCTTTCGCACCGATGGCGAAGATGACGATGCTGTCGTGGAGGCGGTTGCCGACGTAGACGAACCGGCCGTCGGCCGAGACGAGAATCTCGGAGCAGAAGTTGCTCCCCGCGTACCCCGGCGGCAGGGTCGAGAGCGTCTGCCGGGAGGTGAGTTTGCCGTCGTCAAAGTCGAAGAGCACGACGGTCGAGCCTTCCTCCTGGATCGAATAGAGCCAGCGGCCGTTGGGGTGGAAGTAGAAGTGCCGGGGACCGTCGCCCGGCGGCAACGCGACGGACGCGTGCGGCGCGAGCGTTCCCTTCGCGGCGTCGAACTTCCAGACGAAGATCGTGTCGAGGCCGAGATCGACGTGCAGCACGTACTTTCCGGTCGGGTCGGCCTGGATCATGTGGGCGTGCGTGCGGTCGTGGCCGCTGAAGGCGAAGCTGCCGGGCGGCGCGTGGGTCGCCTTCGTCGGGCCGATCTTGCCGGCGTCCACCTTCACGTCCGAAGCCTCGCCGAGCTTGCCGTCCGCGAGGATCGGGAAGACCGCGATCGAGCCGCCGAAGTAGTTGGCCACGAGCGCGAACTTCCCGTTCGGGTGGATGCTGACGTAGGTCGGCCCCGCGCCGCCGGAGCGGACGGTGTTGAGCAGTTCCAGCTTCCCATCCGTTCGGTTGATGGCGAAGGCGCTGACGGTGCCGTGCTTCTCCGGACCGACGCGGTCGGTTTCGTTCGCGGAGTAGAGCCGCGTCCCGGCGGCGTTGAGCGCGAGGCTGCTCGGGCTGGTGCCGAGTTCGTGGATGCCGGCGGGCGTCAGCGTCCCGGTGGCGCGGTTGACGTGGAAGCAATGGATGCCGCGGCCGTTCCCCGGCGGCAGATCGACCTGCGTCGGCAGCACGTCTTTCAGCGGCGAGCTGAACGTGCCGACGTAGGCGAAGAGCGGCGCGTCGTCCTTCGGCTGCGCGGCGGCGAGGGTCGCCGTCCCCGCAAGCGCGGCGGAGGCTTGCAGGAACACGCGACGGGAACGGTCGGTGGGGATCATGGTGGAAGCGACCATTGGCGGAATCGAATTGCGGGAATCATAGCGGAAGTGCGCGGATGTACCACGGGCCGCGATGGGCTTCAATTTCGTTGAACGGTCGGTCAAGTTCGGCTATCGTGAAGTTTCCGCCGACGGACGCATCGAACAAAGATCGGAGACGAATGAGATGCCGCTGGACGGGGAAAGCGATGACCGATTCAGGGACGGTGTCAACGTATTCTGTCGCCATTTTCTCTCGTGCCGAACCGTGTGGTTCGATCCGTCCAAGCCGGACGAGTTCTCGCTCGGTCGATTGATCGTCCACCTCCCGCCCGAAGGTGATTCATTCCCGACGGAAGTCCATCGGTTGTTTGTTTTCGGTCAGTTGTTCGGTGAACCCGGAGAATACGCCTGTCGGATTCGACTCGTGCGGATCGAACCGGTCGAATACGATGAAGAAGCCGAAGTCCCGCTGGGTATCGACGGTGGCGATCAAGAGTGGCACCCGAATCGGCCGCTCGTGGTTTCGGGTGAGGACTTCGTCGATTCGTTCGCGATTCCGCTCAATCGAATCACGATTCCCGAATCGGGTACTTACGAGTTTCAATTGTTCATCGATGGCGAAATCGAACCGATCGCCCGCGAGCGCTTTTCCGCCAGGGAGGAAGCATGAGCCGGTACAAACCCCTGCAGATGTTCGACCCCGTGGACCCAAGCGGACCGATGCGCGATCTCCCGGTCACCCGTGCCTCGATCGCGAATGAAAGACCCTTGCAGATGTTCGATCCGGTGGACCCGACGCCAACCGTCTCGGCGGATCTCGCGCTCTTGGATCAACTCATCCGCCGGCTCGGCGTCGAGGCGGTACGCCGCCGCGTCGAGCGGCATGCCCAACCCACGCCTTGAACGGGAGCGATCCATGATCCGTCTCGATGCCGACAAGCCGGCGACGTTCTGCGACGGGGCGTCCCGCCGGGACTTCCTTCACGCCGGGGCGCTCGCGCCGCTCGGGATCTCGCTCGGCGGCGTCCTCGGGGCGCAGGCGCGCGGCGAGACCAAGGCCGACGGCGACACGAACTGCATCCTCATCATGATGGTCGGCGCGCCGAGCCAGCTCGACACCTTCGACCTGAAGCCGAACGCGCCGGCCGAGGTGCGCGGGCCGTTCAAGCCGATCAAGACCAACGCCCCCGGCATCGAGATCAGCGAAATCTTCCCGAAGGTGGCGAAGCACGGCGACAAGTTCTCGGTGATCCGCTCGCTCTACCACACGGCGACGGCCGTCCACGACACCGGCTACCAGATGATGCAGACCGGCCGGCTCTTCACCGGCGGCATCGAACACCCGCACCTCGGCTGCACGCTCGGCTACCTGAAGGGCGGCCGCGGCGAACTGCCGGCGCACGTGATGATCCCGAAGCCGATCGGCCGGACCGGCGGGAACCTGCCCCATGCCGAGAGCGCAGGCTACCTGGGGAAGCCGTACGATCCGTTCATTTTGAACGCCGATCCGGCGGTGCCGAACTTCAAGGTGCCGGACCTGCTGCCGCCGGAGTACCTGACGGCGATCCGCGCCGAGCGCCGGCAGAAGCTGCGCGACGCGGTGGACGGCGCGCAGGCGGCGTTCGAGAGTACGCCGGCCGCGAAGCAGATGGACGACAACTTCAAGCTCGCCTACAAGCTGATGTCGAGCGCCAAGGCGCGGGATGCCTTCGCGCTCGAGAAGGAGCCGGCGAAGGTGAAGGACCGCTATGGCCGGACGCGGTTCGGGCAATCGATGCTGATGGCGCGGCGGCTGATCGAGGCCGGCGTGCGGTTCGTCACCGTGAACATGTTCGAGACGGTCTTCGACGAACTGACGTGGGACATCCACGGCTCGAAGCCGTTCACGGACATCGAACAGATGGCCCAGGAGATCGCCCCGAACTTCGACCAGGCCTACTCGGCGCTGCTCGAAGACCTGACGGAGCGCGGCCTCTACAAGAGCACCATCGTGGCGGCGACGGGCGAGTTCGGCCGCACGCCGAAGATCAACCCCGCCGGCGGCCGCGACCACCACCCCGGCGTCTGGAGCATGTTGATCGGCGGCGGCCCGATTAAGGGCGGCCGCGTGGTCGGCGAGTCGGACGAGCTGGGCTACATCCCGAAGACGCGGCCCGTGACGCCGGGCGAAGTCGCCGCGACGATCGCGCACGGATTGGGGCTGGAGATCCACCGGGACCTGCCAGGACCGCAGAACCGGCCGATCCCGATCGTGGACTTCGGCGTCAAACCGATCGGCGAGTTGTTCTGATCGACTCCCCTTTTGCATTTATCGTTGTTCGTTTTGCATTGGTCCAGACATGCTCGGACCAATGCAAAATGAGGAACGATAAATGCAAAACTCGAACCTCGAAAGCATCATGCCGCGCATACTCCTCTCCCTCCTCGCATGTCTGGCGATCGCGCACGGCGCGTCCGCCGAGTTGAAGATTTATCCGTCCTCCCTCGCGCTCGCGGGACCGTTCGACTCCGCGACGCTGATCGTCGACGACGAGCGCGATGGCCGCGCGGTCGCCGACCTCACGGCGAAGGCGAAACTCGTCCTCGCGAATCCGAAGGCCGCGAAGCTCGACGGCGCTCGGATCGCGCCGCTCGCCGACGGCGAGACGACGGTCACGGCCACGGTGAACGGCCAGACGGCGAGCGCGAAGGTCGTCGTCACGGGGATCGCGAAACCGCCGGCGTGGAGCTTCCGCCACCACGTCGAACCGGTGCTGACACGCAGCGGCTGCAACTCCGGGGCGTGCCACGGCGCGCTCGCCGGCAAGGGCGGCCTCAAACTCTCGCTGCGCGGCTACGATCCCGATTCCGACCACTTCGTGCTGACGCGGCAGGCGCTCGCGCGGCGGATCGACGGCGGCGAACCCGAAAACAGCCTGCTGCTGAAGAAGGCCGCGAAGCTCATGCCCCACGGCGGCGGCGAACGCCTGCCGGAGGGAAGCGCCGACTACAACGTGATGCTCGGCTGGATCCGCGCCGGCGCGCCGGGGCCGACGTCCACGGACGCGACGCTCACCGACCTCGAAGTCTTTCCCAAGGCCGCGCTCCTGAAGCCGAAGGACGCGCTTCGGCTCGTCGCCATCGCAAAGTATTCCGACGGTTCAACCCGCGACGTGACGCGCTGGTGCAAGTTCTCCTCCAGCGACGACCTCGTCGCCGCGGCGGACGAGCACGGCGCGATCCTCGTGAACGGACATGGCGAGGCGGCCATCACCGCGAACTTCGGCACGAGCCTCACGACGATGACCGTCACCTCGCCGTTCGCGAACGCCATCGATGACGCGGTCTTCGCGAAGTCGCCCCGGAACAACCTGATCGACGAACACGTGCTCGCGAAGTTGAAGCTGCTCCGCCTGCCGCCGTCGGAAGCGTGCTCGGACGCCGAGTTCGTGCGCCGGGCCTTCCTCGACACCTGCGGTCTGCTGCCGAAGCCGGAGGAGGTCGACGCGTTCCTGAAGGACGCGCGGGCGGACAAGCGGGCGAAGCTGATCGACGCGCTGCTCGACCGGCCGGAGTTCGTCGACTACTGGACCTTCAAGTGGTCGGACCTTCTCCTAGTGTCCTCGCGCAAGCTGCCGGCGCCGGCGATGTGGGCGTTCTACCGCCACATCCGCCAGGGCGTGGCCGACAACAAACCGTGGGACCGCTTCGCCCGCGAGATCGTCACCGCCTCCGGCAGCACGCTCGCGAACGGCGCCGCCAACTACTTCGTCCTCCACAAGGACACGACCGACCTCGTCGAATCGACGTCCGTCACCTTCCTCGGCATGAGCGTGAACTGCTGCCGCTGCCACAACCATCCGCTGGAGAAATGGACGCAGGACCAGTACTGGGCGCAGGCGAACCTCTTCGGCCGCGTGGGCCTGAAGAACGGCGACCGGAACGGCGAAGTCTTCGTGCAGGGTCTGCCGACCGGGGACGCGCTGCACCTGCGCCGCGGCGAGCCGATGCCGCCGACGCCGCTCGACGGCCAGGCGCTCGCTCTCGACGCGCCGGGCGACCGCCGCGAGCACTTCGCCGACTGGCTCGTGTCGCCGGCGAATCCGTACTTCGCGAAGGCGCTCGTGAACCGCGTCTGGAAGAACTACTTCGGCCGCGGGCTGGTGGAGGCCGAGGACGACCTGCGGGAATCGAACCCGCCGAGCAACCGCGAACTCTTCGACGCCGTGACGAAGGATTTCGTGGCGAGGAAATTCGACGTGAAGCACCTGATGCGGACGATCCTGAACTCGGCGGCGTACCAGCGATCCTCGAAACCAACGGCGATGAACGCGGCCGACGACCGATACTATTCCCGCTACCTCGTGCGTCGCCTCTCCGCCGAGGTGCTGCTGGACGCCTACTCGGACGTCTCCGGCGTGCCGACGGCGTTCAACAAGCTCTCGCTCGGCCCGACCGGCGGCGAGCGCGCCGAGGGGAGCTTCCCCACCGGCACGCGGGCGATGCAGCTCCCGGATTCGCTCTTGATCTCGCGGTTCCTGGACGCCTTCGGCCGCGCCGACCGGCTGCAGGTCTGTTCGTGCGAGCGCACGGTCGATTCGAGCGTGACGCAGGCGCTGCACCTGAACAACGGCGTGACGCTCAACGACAAACTCCGCGATCCGAAGTCCCGCGTATCGGCATGGTTGACCGAGAAGGTCGGCAATGACGATGTCGTGAACCGGCTGTACAAGCTCGCGCTCGCGCGCGAGCCGACGGCCGCGGAGCGGGCGAAGCTCGTGCCGCTGCTCGCCGAGGCGAAGACGCCGGCCGAACGCCGCGAAGCGCTCGAGGATCTGTTCTGGGCCGTGCTGACGAGCCGGGAGTTTTTGTTCAACCGTTAATTCGTTTAGCCGCGAGGCGGAGTCTTCGAAGCCGAGCGCGGAATGACGATCAAAATCCGTTTAGCCGCGAGGCGGAGTCTTCGGAGCCGAGCGCGGAACGATCGTCGCCCACCGCGCTCGGCTCCGCAAAGCCTCCGCCTCGCCGCTAAACATCGGGATGATTTCCATGCGTATCGCGATTGCCTTGCTGCTCCTCGCGCCCTCGCTCACCGCCGCGCCGCCGGTGACGGCGCTGGCCTACCGTGCCGACGGCCAGCTCCTCGCCGCCGGCGCGCACGGCTCCGTCGCGCTCGTCGATCCCGCAACGGGCGAAGTCACAACCACTTTGCCGCAGGCCGGCCGCGTCACGGCGGTCGCGTTCTCGAAGGCGAACCTCCTCGCGGTCGCCTCCGGCGAATCGGGCAAGACCGGTGTCGTCCGCCTCTACGATTCCAAGTTGAATTCAAAGCCGATCACCGAGATTCCCGCCCACCGCGACGCGATCTACACGCTCGCCTTCTCGCCCGACGGCGGCACGCTCGCGACGGCCGGGTACGACCGCGTCATCAAGCTCTGGTCCGTCGCGAAGCCCGACAAGCCCACGCACGTCTTGCAAGACCACAGCGACGCGGTCTACTCCGTCGCGTTCCACCCGAACGGCAAGCTGCTCGCCTCCGGCTCCGCCGACCGGGCCGTGAAGGTGTGGGACGTCGCCACCGGCACGCGCCTCTACACGCTCGGCGATCCGACCGATTGGGTCTACGCGGTCGCGTGGTCGCCGGACGGCTCGAAGCTCGCGGCCGGCGGCGTCGATAAGAGCATCCGCGTCTGGACCGCGACGGCCGAGGGCGGCAAGCTCGTGAACTCCGTGTTCGCCCACACGCGCGGCGTGCTCAAACTCCTATTCTCGCCCGACGGCGGCACGCTCTTCAGCGTCGGCGAGGACGCGGTGGTGAAGACCTGGGACACGGCCAAGATGGTCGAGCGGAAGGTCTTCGCGAAGCAGCCGGACGTGGTCCACGCCCTCGCGTTGCGGCCCGACGGCAAGCAGCTCGCGCTCGGACGCTTCGACGGCGTCGGCCTGTTCGTCGATCCCACGACGGGGGCGAACGGAAAGGCGTTCCTGCCGGCGAAACCGAAGCCGCCTGTCATTACGAAGATCACGCCGAACTTCGGCTCGCGCGGCAAGACCGTGCGCGTCGTCGTCGAAGGCCAGCGGCTCGAAACGCCGCTCGAATTCGTGCATCCTTCCTCAGGCGGCAATTCCACTTCCGATCTGAAACTATACATCACGAACCGCTTCGTTTCGCTAACACCAACGCGGATGGAAATGGACTTGGTCATCTCGCCGAACGCTCCGATTGGCAAGATCTCGCTGACATGGGTCTCACCGGCCGGAGCGACGGCGCCCGTCGAATTCATCGTGGATCGCTACGAGTCCGTCCGCGAATCGGGTTCCACCGATTCCGCCCGCGCCGCGATGGTCGTGAAGCTGCCGGCCACGATTCACGGCTCGCTCGATCGCGCCGGCGACACCGATTACTTCGCCTTCGACGCGAAGGCCGGCGAACAGGTCGGCGTGCAAGTCCTCGTGCCGAACAAGAAGCTCGATCCGCGCCTCGCGCTCGTCGATGCTGACGGGCGAACCGTCGCCGAGAGCGACGGCGACACGCTCGGCGCCGCGATCCCGAAGGCCGGGCGCTACGCGATCGCCGTGCGCGACAAGGACTATCGCGGCGGCGCCGACTTCACGTATCGAATGAACGTCGGCGACGTGCCGGTCGTCACGTCGGTCTTCCCGCTCGCCGTGCCCAAGGGCAAGGCCGTCGATGTCCACGTCGATGGCGTGAACCTCGGCCCGGCGAAGCCGGTGCGCGTGACGGCGCCGATGGACGCGGCCGTCGGCTCGCGCCTGCCTTTGCCGATGGGTGGCGCCTCCGTCGCCGTCGCCGAGTTCCCGTCCACCATCGTCGCCGATTCCGGCACCGAACTCCGCAGCCTGCCCGCGTCCGCCGACGGCATCCTCGCGAAGCCCGGCGACGCGCAGACGGTGAAGTTCACCGCCAAGAAAGGCGTCCCGCTCCTGATCGAGACGCACGCCCGTCGGCTCGGCTCGCCACTCGATTCCAGCCTCGAAATCCTGGACGCCGCCGGCGCCCCGCTCGGCCGGGCCACGCTCCGCTGCGTCGCCAAGACGTACTCCGTCTTCCGCGACAACGACTCGGCCATCTCCGGCATCCGCATCGAGAACTGGAACGAGTTGGGGATGAACGACTACCTCTACGTCGGCACCGAACTAATGCGCATCGCCGCGCTGCCGAAGGGGCCGGACGACGACTGCCAGTTCGTCTCGCGGTCCGGCCAGCGCCTCGGCTACCTCGGCACCACGCCGACGCACCACTTCCTCGGCAACGTCATGTACAAGGTCGAAATCCATCCGCCGGGCTCGACGTTCCCGCCGAACGGGATGCCGGTCTTCCCGATCGCCTGGCGCAACGACGACGGCGGCCCCGGCTTCGGCAAGGACTCGATGCTCCTCTTCGACCCGCCCGCCGACGGCACGTACCAGGTGCGCGTCAGCGACTCGCGCGGCCAAGGCGGACCGGCTCATGCGTATCGGCTGACCGTGCGACCACCGCGGCCGGATTTCTCCATCGACGCGAACCCGAAGTCGCCCGCCGTCTGGAAGGGGAACGGCCTGCCGATCACCGTCACGGCGAACCGCGTCGATGGTTTCGAGGGACCGATTCAGGTGAAGCTCCTCGGCCTGCCGCCGGGCCTGCACGCGCCGGCCACGTTCATCGAGGCCGAGCAGGTGACGACAACCTTCACATTGTTCGCGAACGCCGACGCGCCGCCGCCGATGGGTGAACTGAAGCTCGAAGCGACCGCCACCATCGACGGCAAGCCGGTGACTCGCGCCGTTTCCCTCGGCACGCCGAAGCTCGCCGATCCCGGCGACCTGATCACGACCGTCTCCACCGAAGCGCTCGCGATCAAGCCCGGCGAGGAGACGAAGTTCAAGGTGAGCGTCGAGCGGCGAAACGGCTTCAAGGGCCGCGTGCCGCTGGACGTGCGCGGCCTGCCCCACGGCGTGCGCGTGATGAACATCGGTTTGAGCGGCATCCTGTTGACCGAGCGCGATTCGGAGCGCGAGGTGGTGATCTACGCCGAGCCGTGGGTGAAGCCGATGTCGCACCCGCTCAGCGTCCTATCGCGCCGCGAGAGCACCGGCAAGGAACACGCCGCGAAGACGGTGACGCTCACGGTTCGCGACGCGTCCAAGACCAGTGCAAAGTAGAAAGTGCAGATTGCAAAGGGCAAATTGAAGAGAGGCTCCGTCTTTCAATTTGCCCTTTGCAATTTGCACTTTCTATTTTGCAATCCACCGGTCCGGTCCGGTCCCATCCGCGCGGTCTCGGCACTCATATACCAACACAAGACCCAACCGAACCAAGAGACCAGCCATGTCGATTCCCGGCCAATTGTGCCCCGCTCCGCGCCTGCTTCTCGGCCCCGGCCCCAGCGACGCCCACCCGCGCGTCCTCACGGCCATGACCACGCCGCTGCTCGGCCACCTCGACCCGCAGTTCATGGACCTGATGTTCGAGACGCAGGAGATGTGCCGGCAGGTCTACCGCACCAAGAACAAGATGACGCTGCCGATCTCCGCGACGGGCACGGCGGGCATGGAGACGTGCCTCGTCAACCTGCTGGAGCCGGGCGACAAGGCCGTCTGCGCGACGATGGGCTACTTCGGCAACCGGATGGTGGAGATCGCGGGCCGCACCGGGGCGCAGGTGACGCGCCTCGACGCGCCGTGGGGGAAGGTCTTCGAACTGGATCAACTGCGCGACACCCTGAAGGCCGTGCGGCCGAAGGTGCTGGCGCTCGTCCATGCCGAGACGTCCACGGGCGCGCTCCAGCCGATGGAGGAAGTGGGGAAGCTCGCGCGCGAGTTCGGCGCGCTCACGGTGGTGGACGCCGTCACGTCCGTCGGCTGCACGCCGTTGGAAGTGGACGCGTGGGAGCTGGACGCGGTCTTCACCTGCACGCAGAAGGGCCTCGGCTGCCCGCCGGGGCTGTCGCCGATCACGATGAGTGAGCGGGCGATGGATGCGATCAAGAATCGCAAGACGAAGTGCCAGAGCTGGTACTTCGACCTCTCGCTGCTCGGCACTTATTGGGGCGGCGACCGCGCCTACCACCACACGGGGCCGATCAGCATGGTCTACGCCCTGCGGGAAGGCCTGCGCATCGTGCTGGAGGAAGGCCTCGAGGCCCGCTGGGCGCGGCACCAGCGGAACCACCTGGCGTTGAAGGCGGGTCTCGAAGCGCTCGGTCTGACCTACACGGCCGACCCGAAGAACCAGTTGCCGCAGTTGAACGCCGTGCGCATCCCGGCCGGCGTGGACGACCTGGCTTGCCGCAAGCGATTGCTGACCGAGTTCGGCATCGAGATCGGCGGCGGACTCGGCGACTTCAAGGGCGTCGCCTGGCGGATCGGCCTGATGGGCCACAACAGCAAGCCGTCGAGCGTCCTGCTGGCGCTGGGCGCGCTCGAGATCGTGCTGAAAGGCGCGGGCGCGAAGATCGAGCCCGGTGCGGGTGTGGCCGCGGCGGAAGCCGCGTACGCGAAGGGGTAACGAAATGCACGCATCGACGTTCTACCCGGACACGATCGAACGAATGGAGCGAGCCGTGAACCAGGTGAAACTGCGCCTTCGTAAGGCGGTTGATGCGTTGGAGGCTGCCGGCCTTCCTTACGCGGTTATCGGCGGAAATGCCGTTGCCGCGTTCGTAACGCAGGTCGATCCCGATGGCGAACGGTTTACCCGCGACGTGGATATCTTGATCGAACGCGGCCAACTACCGTCGGTTATCGCGGCAATGGAAGCCGCAGGGTTCGAGTACGTCAACACGTCGGGCATCGACCTGTTCATTGAAAAGCCTGACGGCCGGCCATCGGGAGGCGTCCACCTTTTGTACGCCGGTGAAAAAGTCCGCCCCGAGTATTCGACTCCCGCTGCGTCGATGACCGAGACGCAACAAGGACCGGAATTCCGCCTCGTATCACTCGAAGCGTTGGTTCGGATGAAACTCGAAAGCAATCGGCGAAAAGATCAGCTGCATATCGACGACATGATCGGTGTCGGATTGATCGACGCCTCGTGGCTTAGCCGTTTCCCTCCTCACTTAGCCGAGCGATTACAATACATCCTTGACACTCCCGATGGCTGACTCCTTCGACTTCGACGCCATCGTCCTCGGCGCCGGGGCGGCCGGCCTCATGGCCGCCATCCATGCGGCCGAGCGCGGGCGGCGCGTGCTGCTCCTCGAGAAGGGGAAGAAGCCCGGCGTCAAGATCCTCATGTCCGGCGGCACCCGCTGCAACATCACCCACGACTGCGACAACCGCGGCATCGTCGAGGCCTTCGGGCCGAACGGCAAGTTCCTCCACTCCGCCCTCGCCAACTTCGGCGTGAAGGAGACGGTCGCGTTCTTCGAAGCGGAAGGCGTCGCCACGAAGGTCGAGGACACCGGCAAGATCTTCCCTGTCTCCGACCGCGCCCTCGACGTTCTCAACGCGCTGCTCCGCCGGCTCGGCCGCACGACGGCGACGCTCGCACTCACGGAGCCGGCCCGCGACCTCGTGCCGATCGACGGCGGCTTCCGCGTCGTCACCGACAAGCGCAGCCTCACCTCCGAGCGCGTCGTCGTCACGACCGGCGGCCTTTCGTTCCCCGGCTGCGGCACCACCGGCGACGGCTACGGCTTCGCCACGAAGTTCAGCCACACCATCGTGGCGACGCGACCGGCCCTCGTGCCGGTCACGGTGCAGCCGACGTGGATCAAGGAACTGCAAGGCGTCACGCTGCCCGACATCGGGTTGAAGGTACTGGAAGAATCGAAAGTTCTGAGCGCCCGGCGCGGCTCGACGCTCTTCGCGCACTTCGGCCTGACGGGGCCGGCCCCGTTGGACGTCAGCCGCGCAATCAGCGGCCACTCCGCGCCGACGAAACTGATGCTCGAACTCGATCTGCTGCCAAACGTGAAGGAGCCGGAGTTCGACGACTTCCTGCGCATCGAGACGGCCGCGAACGGCAAGCAACTCCTGGCGGTCGTGATGTCCGCGATGCTGCCGCGCCGCGTCTGCGATCAGCTCGTTCAAGTCTGCGGGTTGCCGCTCGACCGCCGCGCCGCGGCCTTGAGCAAGGTGGAGCGCCAGAAGCTCGTGGCCGCCGCGAAGCACCTGCGGCTACCGGTGAAGGGTACGCTCGGCTACGAGAAAGCCGAAGTGACCGCCGGCGGAATCTCGCTCGACGAAGTCGATTCGCGCACGATGCAGAGCAAGAAATACCCCGGACTATATCTCGCCGGCGAAGTGCTCGATCTCGACGGCTGGATCGGCGGCTACAACTTCCAGAGCGCCTGGAGCACCGGCTGGCTCGCGGGCCAGCACGTATGAGACTTCACTCTTATCCCCTCCCCCTCGAAGGGGGAGGGTTAGGGTG
>CAYVRB010000021.1:0-34210 GCA_964453375.1 uncultured Alcaligenaceae bacterium | reverse complement strand
ATCACCGCCTGGAACGTGAATTCCTTCGGCGATTCGGCGGCGGGGACGAACGGCTTGAAGTCGGCGGGATCGGACGACATGGCGCGTCTCGCGGGGAAGTTCGGCCGAGAGGATGAGCCGTTAGATTGGGTGAGTCTCGATAGAAAAGCAAGACCCGTTTAGCGGCGAGGCGGAGTCTTCGGAGCCGAGCGCGGAACCTAGATCACCAACATCGCATCGCCATAGCTGTAGAAGCGATAGTCGCGCCGAATCGCCTCCTCGTACGCGCGGCGCAGCAGCTCGCTCCCCGCGAGCGCCTGCACGAGCAAGAGCAGCGTCGTTCGCGGGAGATGGAAGTTCGTGAGCAATCCGTCCAGCACCCGAAACGAATACGGCGGATGAAGGAACAGCTTCGTCTCGCCGGAGTACGCATTCAATTCGCCAGTCGCCGCCGCCGATTCGAGCGAGCGCGCGCTCGTCGTGCCGACGGCGATCACCTTCCCCTCGGCCGCCTTCGTCGTCGCGATCTCGGCGACGGTCATCGGAGGGACTTCGCACCACTCCGCATGAATCTCGTGCTTTGTCGGATCGGCGGCCTGGATCGGCGCGAAGGTGCCGAGTCCGACGTGCAGCGTGACGTGCGATCGGGAAATGCCCTTGGATTCCAGCTCCGCCAGCAGTTCCGGCGTGAAGTGCAGCCCGGCCGTCGGCGCCGCGACCGACCCCGGTACGGCGGCGTACACCGTCTGATAGCGTTCGACATCGGGCGCGTCGCCGCGGCCCTTGCGGATGTACGGCGGCAGCGGGATCGAACCATATCGGGCGAGGAGCTCGATAGCCGTTCCCTCCGCTTCGGGCCGCAGGAGCCAGTGCTTGTCCGGCGTGCGACCCGTCAGAATGAATGACAACCCAGTGTCAGTGATGATCCGTTCGCCGGGCTTGGGATAGCCGCGGGTCTTCGCCATCAGTTCCCACTCGCCGGTGTCGAGCGAGCGCAGGTAGAGGCCTTCCCATTTCCCGCCGGTCGATTCGCGCCGTCCGATCAGGCGGGCCGGTAGGACCTTCGTGTCGTTGAGGACGAGCCGATCGCCGGCGTTCAGGAGCACGGGCAGATCGTGGATGTGCCGGTGTTCGAGTTGTTGCGCGTCTCGGCGCACGACGAGGAGGCGAGCCGCGTCGCGCCGGTCGGCGGGCCGCTGCGCGATCAGGCGTTCGGGCAGTTCGTAATCGAAGAAGAGCATGGAAATAGCGAAGCCCCGGCACGGCCGTGCCGGGGCTTGCGCCTCCAACCGATTTCACTTGAAGTTCTTCAAGAACGCGTCGAACCCCTTCTTGTGCTTCTCGACCGTCTTCTCGCCGCCGAGGAGCGTCATGTAATATTGGCCGTCCTTCGTCTCGAAGAGCACGTAGAGCTGGCGGTAGCCCGGCATCGGCGTGCCCTTCTCGGCCATCGGGAACGGCTTCTTGATAAAGGTGCCCTTCACGTCCTGGTAGATCGCGTCGATCGACCCGACCTTGAACTTCTTGTCCACGGTCTCCTCGACCTTGTCCTTCCCCTCGGCCGGCGTGAACTTCGCCGTCTGACGCTTCAGGTTCGCGTCGACGGCACCGGCGCCGCCGCCCTTGAAGAAGAACACGGCCAGCTCGGCGTCGTCCTTGTCCCCGTCGGCCTTCGGCAGCTTGAACTGCGTCAGGCGCATCGTGTTCGACGGCGCCTCCTCCTTCCAGTCGCCCGGCGTCGTGGACTTCATGCCGGCCAACTCGACGGACGTGCCCTTCTTGTCCTCGGCCGTCGCCAGCCCGGCGACGGCAATCAGCAGCATCGCGGCGATCGATCGCATCGGTGAATCTCCAGAGGGTTGCATTCGACGGAGAGATTATAGTTCCCGCCCCGCGTCAGACCCAGAATTCCAGCACGCGCCGCACGGCGGCATCCCAGGAGTCCGAGGCGTCGTCGGCGTCGAGGTCGACGGGCCGGCCGAAGCCGTCGGTGAGGTCCGGCCGCGCCTCGGCCACGCCGATCGCCAGCCGCACCGCGCCCGGCGGTTCCGGCATCGCCGGCGACACCGCCCATTCCAACACCTGCGTCTGCGCCCGCCGCGCCGTCCGCTCCGCGTCGGCCGCGATCGCTTCCATCGACGGCTCGTGCGATATCGCCGCCGTCCCGTTCGCGATCGCCTCCTGCAACAGGATCGCGAACAGCTCCGCCTCCGGCGCGAGCGGCTCCGCCGCGCCGGACCGCGCGAAGCGCAGCTCGAACCGCAGGGCGTCGGCGCCGAGCCACGCGGACAGCCGGCGCACGAGCGCGAGCGTCGCGGCGCAGACCAGCACGATCCGCTGGCACGGCAGCTCCTCGTCCTTCCGTCGGGCGTCCGCGAGATCGGGTGAGAAGACGAACACGAACGTCCGTCGCCGGCGCAGGAACTGGTTCTCGTCGCGCGAATAATAGAAGAGTTCGTTGCGGACGAACTTCACGTCGAACAGGTCCGGCGATTCCGCCGGCTCCATGTAGGCGAGCTGCGAGTGCAGGAGGCTTTCGACGCTGCCGCGATTGGCGATGGACGTGTAGCCGCCGACGGGGTACTGGTCTTCGTCCAGCACGCGCGTCGGCACTTCGCGCCGGCCGACGGTCGGCCGCGGCGGGCGGACCGGGAGGCGGGCCTCGAAGCGCGCCGTCTGCGCGAGGATCTGCCGGTGCGCGATGAAGCGGCTGAGGTCCGCGAGCGCCGTGCGCTGTTCGAGCGCGATGGCGTCTTCCGGGCCGAGCACGTCGGGCAGTCGCCGCGCGGCCGAGACGAGCGCCTCGGTTTGCTCCTTCAACAGCGGGTGCGCCCCGTCCTGCGCGAGGCTCGCGAAGCCTTCGGCGAGCAGGTCGTTCGGGTTCGCCTGCCGCAGGCCGCGGACGACGGCGTTGGAGATCTCGACGCCGCCGAGGCCGGCGCGTTCGCGGAACTGCCGCAGGATGAACGCGAGGCCGCGCGGGCGGTCCGCCGGGGCGTAGCGGGCGAGGGCGTGGGCGGCGCGCTCGAAGGAGGGATCGGCGTAGAACTTGCCGAGGACGTGGTGGAGGTAGTTGTCCGCGAGGGCGGCGGGCCAGCCGGGCGGCGGGGGACGATCCTGGCGGCCGGCGTCGAGGCCGAGCGCGATCTGGCCGAGGTCCGCGACGAACCCGATCGGCGGCAGCGGGTCGCCGTTGCCGAGGATCGCGTTCGCCCAGTCGAGGGTCGGTCCGAGGGTGTTCGCCTGCGGCGCGATCCGGCCCAGCCAAAGGCCTTGGAGCAGGTACCGCCGGGCTTCGTCGAGATCGCGCAGTTCCATGGATGGCGGACTCACCCCAGGAACCAACTCATCAGCTTCCAACCGGGGTCGAAGCCGAGTTTGCCGCTGGCGGCCGAGACTTCGTCGTAGGTCGTCTGTCCGCTGGCGGCGATCCCCCGTCCGGCGGCGGCGAAGGCGACGGCGCCGTAGGCGTGGGCGCGCGTGCGCAGCGTCGTGCGGTGGTCCGGCTCCACGAGGATGCGCCAGTCGCCGTATTTCGGCAGCGCTTCGAGAAGCGGGCCGACGATCTGCTCGTCGATCCGTTCGAGCGCCTTCACCTTCTCGTCCGCCTTGCCTTCGTGCGACGCCTCGTCCGGCGCCTCGACGTGGACGCAAACGAGGTCGAAGTCCTTGAGGGCTTCGACGCCGTAGCGGCCCTTCGCGGCGTAGTCGGTGTCGAGGTAGCCGGTGGCGCCCGGCACGTCGATCCGCTTCCAGCCGAGGAGCTGCCCGACGCCGCGGACGAGATCGACGGCCGAGATGATCGCCCCGCGCTTGCCGTAGGTCGCCGCGAACGGCTTCACGACCGGCGCCTTGCCCTGGCCCCAGAGCCACGCCTGCGTCGCCGGCTTCTTCCCCTCCGCGATCCGCCGAGCGTTCACCGGATGCTTGGCGAAGATGGCCTTGCTCGCTTCCATGAGCAGGACGAGCAGTCCGCTGCCCGGCCCGTCCGGCAGGTGGTCCGCGACGGGCTGGTCCGGCACGTCGTGCGGCGGCTGGGTCTTCAATCCCACGAAGGGAGCGGTCGAAGTCTTCCCGCGCCAGACGAGGATGTTCCGGTACTGCACGCCGGGGTGGAATTCGATGACGCCGCCGGCGACTTCCTTCCCGCCGATTTCCTTTTGAAGGGCGTGGATGAGCGGTGCGCCGTCTTCGCTGGAGATGTGCCCGGCCGTGAAGTCCCGCATGTGGCCGTCGGGTACGTACACGAGGTTGCAGCGGATCGCCCAGTCGTTCGGACCGAGGGCGATCCCCATCGCGGCGGTTTCGAGCGGCGCGCGGCCGGTGTAGACCTCGAGCGGGTCGTAGCCGAAGAGCGAGAGTGTGGCGACGTCCGACGCCGGCGTGAGCGACGGCGGCACGTTGTTCGAGAGGCCGACGAGGCCCATGCGGGCGACGCGGTCCATGTTCGGGATCTTCGCCGCCTGGAGCGGCGTGAGCCCGCCGAGCGCGTCCACCGGTTCGTCGGCACAGCCGTCGGGAATGACGATCGCGTATTTCATGAGGGGATTATAAGTCCGCGTCGTTCCACTCCCACCCCTTCATGGCCGCGAGTTTCTCGTGGTCCGTCAGGTCGAACTTCAGCGGCGTCACGGTGATGTACTGCTCGGCGAGCGCCGGCACGTCCGTGTCCGGGTGCGGGTAGGGGCACTCGAAATCGGGGCCGGTCCAGAAGTACGTGCGGCCGCGCGGATTCACGCGACGATCGAACTGCTCGGTGTAGCGCGTCACGTTCTGTGGCAGCACCTTCACGCCCTTGATCGGGCCGTTCTCCAGCACCGGGATGTTCACGTTGAAGAGACTCCCCTTCGCCGGCTGGTTCGCCAGGATCTGCTCGACGACGCGGCGGGCGTGCCGGGCGGCGGTGGGGAAATCGTAGATCTTCTTCTCGTACTCCAGCGAGCAGGCGATGGCGGTGTGGCCGTAGAAGGCGCCCTCGATGGCGGCGGCGACGGTGCCGGAGTAGAGGACGTTGATGCCGGCGTTCGACCCGGCGTTCAACCCGCTGACGATCAGGTCCGGCGGCTCGCGGAGCAGTTCCAGCAGACCAAGCTTCACGCAGTCGGCCGGTCGGCCCTCGACGGCCCAGCCGATCGGCGAACCGTCGTCGTCCAGCACTTCGTTCACGAGCAAGGGCGTGAGCAGCGTGACGGAGTGCCCGGCGGCGCTCTGTTCGGTGGCCGGGGCGACGACCGTGACGGCGCCGATCTGCTGGAGTTCCTTCCGGAGAGCGCGGAGGCCGGGGGCGTAGAAGCCGTCGTCGTTGGTGAGCAGGATTCGCATCGGGTTGGTTTACGTTCCCCCGATGTAACGACACGGTGCCCGGCGGCGGAATCGCGGATACACTTGCGCCATCATCCGGAGAGATTCGATGACCCGCTGGCTCGCGCTCCTCGCCCTCGGATTCCTTTCCCAAACGATGCCGGCCGCCGACCGGCCGAACATCGTCTTCATCCTCGCGGACGACCTCGGGATCAACGACCTCGGCTGCTACGGCCGGAAGGAGCACAAGACGCCGCACCTCGACAAGCTCGCCGCCGACGGGATGCGCTTCGCGAACGCCTACGCCGCGTGCCCGGTCTGCTCGCCGACGCGCGCCGCGATCCTCACGGGCCTGCATCCGGCGCGCCTGCGCATCACGACGTTCCTCCCCGGCCGCGGGGACGCGCCGTCGCAAAAGCTCCTGCATCCGAAGATCCATCTCCAGCTCGCGCTGGAAGCGAAGACGCTGGCCGAGTACCTGAAGGCCGCCGGCTACGCGACCGGGTGCATCGGCAAGTGGCACCTCGGCGGCGCGAACTTCGGCCCGAAGGAGCAGGGCTTCGACTTCGTCCACGCCGGGAAACCGAACACGACGCCGAGCGAGACCGAAGGCGGCAAAGGCGAGTTCGACCTGGCGGCGAAGGCGAACGAGTTCCTCGCGGCGAACAAGGACAAGCCGTTCTTCCTCTACCTCGCGCACAATACGCCGCACATCCCGCTCGCGGCGAAGAAGGAACTGGTCGCGAAATACAAGGACGCGTTCAACCCGGTCTACGCCGCGATCATCGAGGAGATGGATGCGAGCGTCGGTCGGGTGCTCGCGAAGCTGGACGAGTTGAAGCTGTCCGAGAAGACGATCGTGGTGTTCACGTCCGACAACGGCGGGCTGCACGTGCCGGAGTTGAAGGAGGACCCGCCGACGCACAATTCGCCGTGGCGGGCGGGGAAGGGCTTCCTGTACGAGGGCGGCATCCGCGTGCCGGCGATCGTGCGCTGGCCGGGAACGGTGAAACCGGGCACGACCTCGGACGTGCCGGCGATCAGCACCGACTGGACGCCGACATTCCTGAACGCGGCGAAGCTGAAGCCCGACGCGGACCTCGACGGCCTCAGCCTTCTCCGCGCGCTCGAAGGGATGAGCTTCCCCACGCGCAATCTCTATTGGCACATCCCGCACTACACGAACCAGGGCAGCCGGCCCTCGGGAGCCCTCCGCAGCGGCGGCTGGAAGCTCACCGTGAACTACGAGGACGGCTCGCACGAACTTTACAACCTCGGCGCCGACCCCGGCGAGACGCGGGACATTTCCAATACCCGACCCGTGATCGCCCAAGGCCTCCGTCAACAATTCGACACGTGGCTGAAGACCGTGGACGCCCAGGGGAACGAGCCGAACCCGGCCTTCGACAAGGAGCTGCACCGCACGCTCTACCGCGACACCGACGTCTCGACGCTGAAGCCGAAGGCGACCGCCGCGCTGACGGCCGAACCGCTGCGCGCCTGGCGGAAGGCCATCGACGACGCCGTGCGGAAGAAGTGACGGCGAGATGAAGACGATGGCCACGAAAAGGCACAAAGAGACACAAAAAGTAGACCGATCACAGGACACATCGGATCGAAATCGGTTTACTTTTCGTGTCTATTCGTGCTTTTTCGTGGCCAATCAATTCCGCTTCGTCACTGCTGCGGCGGGTTCGCTTCGCGGATGGTGGCGCCGCCGTCGCCCAGCACGAGCACCGCGAACTTCGCGATCGGCTGACGCTCCGGCGTGCTCACGCTCGCGTAGTCGAAGCGGCCGCGGAGGTCGGTGTAGCCGTCCTTGTGGAACTTCACCGTGCCGTCCGCCAGCTTCGCGTACACCTTCACGTACACCTTCGACAGCGGCTTCGCGCCGGCGTCGGCGACTTTCACCTGGCCGTAGTTCTCCGTCCACTTCACGTCCATCGCGTTCGCGTAGTACGCCGCCGAGCGGGTCTTCCCGGCCGCCACCACCTCGACGAGCACGTTCTTCTTCTCGAAGGCCGGGTCCACGGGGAACGCCCCCTTCGACTGGCCCTTCGGAAGCTGCACGACCTTGCTCGCGTTCGGTCGGATCGAGTTGAACTGGCCGCCGGAGCCTTGCACGAACGGGTTGCGGCTGAAGAGCAATTCGACATCCATCTCGTAGTAGTTCACCGTCACCGATTCGAGGTTCTGCCACGAGAGGTTCAGGGTCTTGCCTTCGACGGCCAGCTCGAACGCCGGCTCCGTCGCGGCGAGGTTTCCCTGCTTCTGGTCGCGGTTGTCGGCGTCCACCACCTTGTTCGCCTTGCCTTCCGCCTCGTCGAGCTGGTTCGAGATCGTGACGAAGAGGTTCCGCCACTTGTCCACCGGGTGGTTCGCGTACTTGAGCGCCACCGAGCGGGCGTGGGCGGCGTCCTCGCGGTAGAAGTCGAGGTACGCCGCGCAGTAGTCGTACTGCATCTTCGTCGGCACCTTGTCGGGGTTCACGCCGGCGAAGCTCGCCATCGCTTCTTCGACGCGATCCTGCAACAGGAGGTAGTGCGTGACGGCGAGCTTGTCGGCGTCGTCGAGGTCGCGGCGGTACGTGAGCATCGTCATCGTCGCGGCGTACTGGTTCGCGAGGCGGTCGTTGACGATCTGCCGGCGGGCGCCGAGGCCGTGGGCGCGGGCGTTCACCAGCGGCTTGTATTCCAGGTGCTCGTACTGGTGGCGAATGATCGGATCGACGACGAGCAGCGGGCTGACGATCGGCCCGCCGACCTCGGCGACGAATCCGTCCAAATGCTGGAGGAACTCGCGGCTCGTCGGCAGGTCGGCGTGCAGCAGGCCGTAGCTCCAGGTCGTCGGGTGGTACAGGTGCCGTTCGTGCAGCAGCTTGGTCGTCGCCTCGAAGAAGCCGCGGTCCTTCAGGCGGAAGGCGATCTTGTCGAGGTTGAGCGCCCGGACGTTCTCGCGATTCAGGAAGGCGAGGACTTCCTCGTTCGTGCCGTTCTGCGAGACGTAGTCCCAGTTCGTCGTGTCCACCTTCGTGGGGCGATCCACCACGGTGAAGGTCGTCGGGGCCGCGGCGGCGAGGTACTTCTCCGCCTTGCCGATATGGACCGGGAACTGCGAGAACGTGCCGGCCTTCGGGAAGTAGAAGAAGTAGTCCACCGTGGCGGTGCGGTACGGTTCGAGGTCGAGCGGGATCGTCTTGGTGAACTGGCCGTTGCTCACCGGGATCGAACCGTTCGGGAGTTGCACGAGCGCCGTGAGCCGTTGCCGGCTGGAGGTCGGGTTCGTGACGACGATCTGGCAACCGTAGACGACGTGGACGAGGAACTCGCCGCCGACGAACTTGTCGAAGCGTTCGCCGTTCTCGTCGCGGTAGCGGTCGCCGTTGCGGTAGAAGTTCTGGCTGACGAGGATCGGCACGGCGCCGCCGACGGCCTCGGCGGCGCGCACCTCCTCGTGGAAGGCGATGGCGTGGCCGGCGGGCTTGAGCGCCATGGCGCCGCCCTCGAACTTCATGTCGTGCCGCCCGGCCGTCGCCGGGAGGTCCAGCACGGCGAGGGCGAACATCATCTCGGTGAAGTTCCGCGACGCGTCGGCGAGGTGTCGCGAGAGGAACGGGCCGGCGCCGGCGTGGGCGGCGTAGTCCCGCCAGAACGGGCTGACCGGCACGAGGTCCGCGAGCTGCGCCTGGATCGGCAGGTGGTAGTAGTTGTTCTCGGCCCACTCCATCGTGGGGTCGACCTTGCGGAAGAGGGCGCGGATTTCGCTCTTCTTCCGTTCGCGGTCGGATTCGAAGAACTTCTCGTCATCGAGCTTCTGGAGCATTTCGAGCTGCTGCTCCTCGGCCTTGTCTTCGGCCTTGGCTTGGTCCTTCGACATCCGCTCCGTCGCCTTCTTCGCGCCGGCTTCGCGGCGGGCCGGGTCGCCCTTGCCGTCGCGCTGGGCCATCTGTTGCTTGGCCTTTTCGGCCGTGGCGCCGCTGCGCCCGCCGAAACCGCCTCCGCCGGCCGGGCCGGGCGCGGGGGCCGCTCCGGCGACCGGCATGTCGCCGGGGCGCAGCGCGTCGAGCGCCGGCGGAGCCGCCGGTTTCGCAAGCTCCTTCAGGTCGCGCTTGTACTGCTCGCCGCGCGCCTTGTTGAATTCGCCGTCGCCCAGGCCGCTCGTCGCCACGGCGGTGTCGAACAGCACGAGGTCCCGTTCCGTCCGCGGCGGCAGCAGCCGGAGCATGTCCTCGAAGTGCCGGCCGGTCTTCGCGCTCTCGTCCGCGATCCGCTGCGCCAGCAGCACGCGCTCCACGCTGTTGAGGCGGCCGTAGTTCCACGGCTTCAAATAATGCGAGAGGTCCGCCTCCAGCAGGTAATGGTCGAGGAAGGTCTTGTCCTTCTTGTTCGCCAGGTACGGCTTCACGACGGTCGCGAAGAACTCGGCGTCCTTCTTGAACAGGAAGAAGTTCAACTCGTGCGAGCTGTACTTCGAGTAGAGCGTCCGCTTCTCCTCGGCCTTGAGCTTCGGCCACGTCAGCACGAACGCGAACTCGGCGAGCTTCGGATCCTTCGAGAGCGTCGCGTAGAGCGCGTACACCTTCGCCGTGCTGTCGAACAGCTCGAAGCGGCTCGCGGCGATGTCGGCGAGCGCGAACGCCTGATTCGGCGCCAGCACGCTCACCTGCTTCTGCTGCGTGAAGTGCTTCGCCGGATCGAGGCCCTTCGCGAGGCGCAGGTCGGCGAACTTCGCGGCCTGCTCCGGCAGCGTCGCGGTCTTCACGCTCGTGGAGAGCGGATCGACCGCCACGACGGTGAGCATCGCGTGCGGGCCGATCCCGGCGCGCGGGATGCGGATGACGCCGTCGGCGTCCGGCACGAGGTTCACCGCCACCGTCGACGCGTCCGCGAGGAAATCGAGGTCCGCGAAGCCAGGGGACGACGCGTTCCCGCCGCCGGCCGACTGGCCCGGTTCCCCCGGCCGCTCGGACTTCGGCGCCATCGCGCCGCCGAGGCCGCCGAAGTCCGCGCCGCCCTGCGCCAACTGCTCGCCCGTCTCCGTCGAGCGGATCGCCCACGGGTTCAGCAGGAACTGCGGCCGGTCGAGCATGTTGCCGGGGTACTTCTTCTGGTTCTTCCGATCCAGCACGTAGCGATATTCGTCGCCGATGTTGCGGCCCGTCAGGTACACCGACGGCGCGTACGCGGGGTAGACGCCGCCCAGCTCCGCGTCGCGCACCTGCGCGAGGTTGTCGAACGCCGAGTAGGCCGGCTGGTAGCGCGTCGCGAAGAGGTGGACACGCGCGAACTTCGACCCGTCCGTCAGGCGGATCACGATGTCGTCGCCTTCGGGCTGTATGGAGCGGATCGCGACCGGCTTGAGCGCCGGCAGTTGCATCTGCCGCGTCGCGCCCAGGATCGAGCCGGCGAACGCGGAGCCTTCGACGACGCGCACGCGGACCTTTTCACCCTGGGATTTCAAGTACAGATCGTAGTCGCCCGGCGCGAGGCCGCGCAGCTCCACGCGACCGGCGGCGATCGCGAGCGCCTCGAACCGGTCGGCCCGGATCACGCCGCCCTTCACTTCGAACAGCGCCAGCTCCGCCCGGCTCGGCTGCGCCAGCGTCCCCAGATACGGCACGCTCACGACGTCCTCGGCCTTCGCATGCAGCGCCTGCCGGTACGTGTGCCGATTCGTCGCCAGCGTCCACGCGTGCGACACGCCCTCCGGCCCCGTCGCCGTCACGCTCGCGATGTCGGGCAACGATCCCAGCTTCACCCGGCCCATCGCGTCGGTCTTCAGCGACACGTTCACCGGCTCCCGGAAATCCCGGTGCTTGACGCTCACCTGCACCGCCCGGTCCGGCTTCGCCTCGCCGCTGCGGCCGAGCAGTTCGATCACGTACTCCTCGCCGAACTTCGCGAAGTGTAGGTCCTCGATCTTGTCCGTCGTGTCGATGCCGTTCAGCGCGAACGTTTGCCCGGCCGCCTGCCGCACGGTCGTGTTGGTGCTGAGGTTCTTCACGTTCGCGAACAACTGCACGGCGATCGACGCCGTGCGCGCCGGCACGCGGATCTCGTGCGTCGATTCGCGGTCCTCGAACAGCTTGAACTCCGGCACCTCGGCGCTCGTCGCGATGCCGCTCAGGTCGGTCGACGTGATGCGCAGCTTCACCTCTTCGAGCAGCTTCGTCGACACGGGAACGCCGTTGAGGTACAGCCCCGGCCGCACGATCAGGTTCGCCACCCGCTGCGTCAGCAGGCTCTCGCGATCGAGGTGGAAGCCGGCCGCGAGGCGGTAGCTCTCCGCCTGGTGGTCCAGGTAGTCGAGGCTGGCGAAGTCGCCGACGCGCAGCACGATCGGGTGCCGGCCGGGGGCGTTGCTGTACGGCACCGTGATCGCGCCGTCCTTGTCCGGCGAATACTCCGCGCCGCCGAGCCAGACCGTCGCGCCGGCCACCGGTTTGTTCGACTCGTCGACCACGCGGATGTTGTGGCCGACCGTGCCGTTCGTCGCCACCGGCCGCAGCCGGCCCTTGCGAATCAGGGCGCGACTGCTCTTCCCGCCGCCGATGAAATCGACGACGTACACCCCCGGTTTCTTCATCTCCGGGAACTCGAACGACCGCGCCATCCGCCGCAGCGGCGCCTCGGAATACGCGTGCGCCTTCTCGCTGTTCGCCACGAGCCCATCGAGGTTGATGTCGGTGTCGATCTCCCGCAGCGTCGTCCGGTACACGTTCGTCGTGTTGATCTCGAACACCTTCACCAGCAGGCTCGGCACGTTCTTCACGAACAGGTCCAGCTTCACCGGTTCGTCCACCGCGTAGTCGACCTTGTTCGTCGCCGCGAAGTCGATGTCGATCCGATCCTTCAGCGCGCGGAACAGTTCCGGCGGCAGCTTCGCCGCCCACTCCTCCGCGTCGCCCAGGCCGTTCTCCGCCTTCGTCTCGGCGAACAGGTAGGTCAGATAAACGTCGTTGATGTACGGCTCGAACTCCTTCGTCCCGGTCGCCGCCACGAAGAAGTGCTTGAGGTAACCCCGCACCAGCTCTTCATCGCCGCCGATGCGCGGCAGCAGCGTGATCGGCGAATACTCCGCGTTCAGGTCGCACGGGTGCCGGCGCAGCTCCTCCGATTCGAGCATCGCCTTGGACATGTATCCCTGGAACCGCGGCAGCTTGAGGTACTCGACGAAGCGATCCTTGTCGTGAACCCCGCCGGCGCGATCGAAGGCGAGGCGGTGATACAGCAAGTGCGCCTTCAGCGAGTTGAACGCGACCGGCAGCTTCGCCACGAACGCCTGCATCGCGTCGAGGTAGCCCTGCGTCAGCTTCCGGTCGCGCTTCCAGTCGGAGTCGGCGCCGGGTTGCAGCCGCGTCAGGTACGCGTTCACGTAGGCCTGCGTCGTGGACACCGCGACGTGGATCTTCACGAGTTCTTCGAGCTGCGCCTTCGTCAGTTGCGAGTGGATGCCGATGGAGCCGAAGCCGCCGGAGTGCGGGGACTTCAGGTCTTCGTCGATGAGCTTGAGAAGGTTGGAGGCGTCCGGCCGCGTCATCCGTTGCAGCAGGTGCCGGCGCTTTTCCCAGTTGAGTTCGATCCCGGCGAGCCAGTCGAGCGCGCCGTCCTCGAAGTTGTCGGTGTTCCCCCAGCGGCGCAGCGAATCGACGAGCAGGGTATCGCGCGCGATCCGCTTGGGGTCGAGGCTCGTCGGCAGGTTCGGCGCGACGCCGAGCGTCTCCTTCTGGTGGTTGAAGCCGACGCCCGTGCGCGAGCGGACGTAGGCGAGCGCCTTGGCGGGGTCCTTGTCGTAGGTGAGCAGCACGTGCCGGGTGACGATCTCGTTGTAGCGCCGCGTCTGGCCGTGGCGCTCGAGCCACGGCTTCTGGAAGCCTTCGAGCTTCTCGTACTGCTCGGTGTTGAGGAAGTGCAGGCAGTGGTAGTAGTAGTAGTCTTCGGTGCCCGGAATGAGCTGCTTGAGGACGGCCGCGCGGTCCTTGGCGAGGGCGAAGTCCTCCGCGAACGGCACGTCGGCCGCGAACCCGGCGGCGAATCCGGTCATCATGACGGCGATCCCGAGGGAGAATCGGTTCATCGGCGCACCCGTTCAGAGGAGACGTGGCGAGACTTCGACGCGGATAGCGTACCAGAAATGCTGTTTCGAGTCTGTAACGGGCGTCAGTCCGCCACCTTCAGCACGAACGCCGCCGAGTGGCCGCGGATCTCGCTGGCGTTTCCTCGGTCGACTTCGCGCAAGCGACCGATCGACCCGGTGGACCCGATCACCTACGCGAAGTGGCTGAAGGGCAAGCGCCTGATCTTGATCGCCGCGAGCCGGGACTAAGCAGTGCCGCCCGTGGCGATGAAGCGGCTATGGGAGGCGACGGGCCAGCCGAAGCTGCTCTGGGGGAACGCGACCCACGCGGGCGCCGCCGCGTACGTCTTCCCGACGATGCAGGCCGTGATCGCACACGTGAAGGAGTGAAAGCTTGAAAAACCTACGGTTGACTTTTGACTTTTGGTGCCTTGTTCGAGGCATTGGCTTTCTCGATCCGTGATTTGAGCTTGTTACGCTGTTCTTGGATGAACCTCTGCCCTGGAACCGCTGAATCCGCATGCTTCTTGATCAAATAGTTGAACCAAATATCCATCGCGATCAAATCGTTCTCACCGCCAATGGTCGCTAGGGTTTCGCAGGCGAGATCGACGACGATTTGGCTCTCGTCCGACAACAGGGCCACGACGGGCGAAGTATCGGTTTTCGTACCGATGACTTGAAGCAACCCGAGGGCCGCGATGCGCACGTCGACATCGTCATGGGACAAGCACGCGAGAGCGCGCGGAACAAAGACGCCGCGCTCGCCGTCGGTGGCCTTGACGCGGAGCAGGATCGCGCGGATGTCGCCCGGCTTCGTTTTCGGGTCGGCGAGCAGTTTGTCCAGCGCGGGAAAGGCCTTCTCCTTCAAGCCGACGAGCCAAATCAGGTCGTCGCCCTTGCCGTCGGCGTCGGACCGAAGCGCCGCGAGAACGCGTGCAAGCGGTGTCGCAGATTCGTCGTTCGCCGGAAACGGGGGCTTCTTTGGCGGCTTGATCGAGTCTTCCTTGTCGAGGCGTGCCTTGAGTCGATCCCGGTATTTGACGACGATGTCGGGGAATTTCACTTCCTCGATGGCGCACTTCGCCTTGTACGCGCGAATCCAAGCATCCAAGGCAAGGAGTTCATTACGGCCGCCGTGTTTCTCGAGAAAATAAGCCGTCTTCCCGGCCTCGAGCGGATCGATTTGCTCGAGCATCGCAACGAACGGTACCGAGTCGCGTTCGCGACCGATCTCGTCGAGCAATTCGAACGTGTACATGCGCAGATCGACATGGTCGTTACGCAGATTCTCTAGGGCAGGCTGGATGAATTGCGACCTGTCGGTACGCTGATTCTTTACGTAGGAGAATATTCGCGCGTAGACCTTTGCCGTATAGTTAGGATGCGTCTCGCCGTGGCGTTTAATCATGAGCCGATCAATTGGACTCGGGTCCTTCAATAAGTTCAAAAAAATAGGATATGCCTTTTCATGTTGCTGTTGCAGCCAAACGCCGCGTTCCAAATTCTCTTTGGAATCAGTGACAAGGATGTCAACCACGCGTTCGACCGTAATCGCCTGCTTCTCTTCGCCAAGCAATGGCGAGGACAGGACAAACAGTAGAACAGCACAAATAAAGTACGGTGGTATCGGCTTCATGGTCTACCTAATCACGCTGAAAACAACATTGTGTTATCGTCGTGTATGCAATACCGAAGCACTGTGTTCCTCGGGCGAGTAACCCGATTCTATCGCATATGCCACATTCCCAGGTGAACCCATGAGAGCATACACTATTGAAGTCTCCGGGTTGTGTTATTAGTAATTAAGGACCCGTGCCCCAACTTTGCATTTTTGTTTCTTCTTCGGGAGTAAAGCGCTTGGGGACAACGACGCCATCAAAATCGACGACGCTTGTATTGTCTCCGCCATACATTACTCTATATCGAGTCAGCGTATGATCGGCCCCTCCGCCATTTAAGAGAACGTGGGCGATTTCATGGGCAATGACGTAATAAGGTTCAAGCGTGAATTTCTTGCCCACGATCACACTATTGGCGTACTTGGCGTCGACTTTCGACGCGGGAAACGCTTCTCCTGGATTGCCATCGCCGCCGGAAGGTCGTTTCAATCGAAGTACAATATATAGTTCGACATCATCCGTCGCGGCTGTCCTCAAATTGCGTGCAACCTCGGAATCGCCCAAGAGATCTTTCTCTTCCTTTGTCATTTTCGTAATTCTACTGTTCTCGTCGATTCCGTTGTCGTTGACGACATTCGGAGGCGGAGAGACGGCTGTCCCGAATTTGTTGCCTACGCTCGGAACTAGCAATATTCCGACCTGTGCATAGAATTCGTTAGTCTTGACCATTGCAGCTTCAAGTTGTTCGACGGTGACGGTTGGTGTCCCTATTACAGGATAGTTCGGCGATTCTATGTCGCTCTTAAGAATAAGCCCGTGAACTTTAATCCTCTTTACGACAGGTACCTCGGCTTCGGCCTTCTTTACGTCTCCGCTGCTCGACGTGTAGTTGACGAATACCTTGTCGGCCAGTTTCACCTTGTAGGATCGATCGTTGATTTTATCGTCGGCTACGCCATCGATCTCGTGATCATCGTCTTTGTCATTCGACATCAGCATCAATGACTTGGTTATGAATACCCCCGAATTGTTCTCGGTCTCTTCCAGCTCGACGCGGGCGCCCATGTCCGAATCGGTCGCGATGTAAATTCGGATGCGGTCCTTGGCATTCGGCTTAGTATTCGCTCCCGCGTCCGTGACGCGGACGTAGAAACGATCCGGGTCGAGATCGACGAAATCGCGCTTGATATCGGGAGAGGACAAGTTCGTAAATGCATTTTGCCACTTCGCCACTTTTAATGTCGCGGTGACGGTCTTGTCGGCTTTCAATATCTCCACTTTCGCGGCGGCCGGATCGGGTGGAGGCGGCGGAACTGGCGGCGTGGGCGGGACCGGAGGCGCGGTTCCATCCGTGATTTGCATGATGCTGATCGGCGATCCGGGAATCGTGTAACCCGAACCCGTCAAGAGTTGGACTTCGACCGTCTCGAAATCATCCGGTATCCCATCCTGCCAGGCAAATACCGGCAGGTATACCTCCGATTGGCCAATGTCGAAATGAATAGTGCGCGCGAGTGAGCTAAAGTCGATGTTTTCCAATGCGGTCCCGTCGACAGTCAACGTAACGGTGAGCAGATCGCTTGCATCTCCCGTACGAGTGATTCGAAACTCGCCGGGTTCGCCACCTTCAAGGGCATCGGAAATCAGATCGATCGATACCTCGGTTTCCGAGGGAGGCGAATCGTCGGTTCCATCCGTAACTGTAAGCGTCGCGGTGGGATTGCCGACGATGACGTACGATTCGTCCGGGTCCAATGACACGATGACATTTTCTTGGTCGTCGTCCACGCCGTCGGCCCACGCCGCGACGATGAGTTCGATTTCTACATCGTCGGAGGCGAACGTGGTCGATCTCGTCAAGCTGGGATAGTCGCTTCCCTCGTCGGCATTGCCGCCGACGTTGAAATAGACCGTGAGCGATTCCGAGGTGTTGCCGGTACGCGAAAGCAAGAAGCGACCGAAAGTACCGCCTTCCACCGCATCTGCGATTTTCTGGATTTGAACGATCGACGAATTTCCTGTAGACTTGAACCCCGCATCAATTGTCGTCTTAAATTCGCCGGGCATCACGTAGAACGTATCGCTGTAACCTCGCGCCGGATCGACATAGTACGGATAGAAATCGCTGTTGATATCATCGTCCAGTTGACCGTAATAAGTAAAGTTGAATGCGCCAGGCGCGGGGTTCACGATCTCAATATAATAGGGAACGTCCGTATCCGTGATCGCGAATTGGTAGTAGCCATCCGCATCCGTCATCGTCTGGATGGGATATGCCCATTGGCCGCTGGCATCGTAGAGCGTCACGATGACGTCGGGGATTCCTTCCTCGTTGGCGTCCTGGAGGCCGTTCGAATTGGCGTCGAACCAGACATAATCGCCGACGATCGCGGGGAGCGGAGGCGGGGGCGGGGGCGGCGGGATCGTCGGCGGCACGCCGGGGATCGCGTCTTCGATCAGGATCGTGAACTCGGGCGAACCGACGACGGTGACGTTGGCCTGCGGTTCGAGCGTCAGCGTGACGGTCTCGCCGTCGTCGGCGATGCGGTCGTCCCAGTTGAGCACGATCACGTCCGCGGTATCTTCGCCGATGTCAAACGTCGCGGTGCGGGCCAGCTGCGCGTGGTCCATCCCTTCGGTGGCCGTGCCGCCGATCTCGAAGGCGAGCGTGAGCGGTTGTCCGAGGTCGCCGGACCGTGTGATCGTGAAGCTTCCCGATTGCGAGCCTTCGATGCCATCCGAGCCGGACAGCGCGACCGACATCGGTGACGTGGGCGGCGTAGTCGGCGGCGTGGTAGGTGGTGTGGTTGGCGGAGTTGTGGGCGGTGTCGTCGGCGTCGTCGGAGGCGTTGTTGGTGGCGTCGTCGGCGGCGAGCCTTCCGGCGGATTCTCGACCGGCGGGGGCGATGTCGGTCCGCCGGCGCTCACTGCGATGTACCAGAACCTGTCGTCGTAATCCCAGTCGCACGAGGCCGGCACCGCAGCCATGTCCTCGAATTTCACCGTCACCAGCGTGTTGTCGTCCTCGATCTCGAAGGCGTTGGGGCTATCAGGCCAAACGGTGTAGTCGTGCGAGAAGCCGGGAAGCTCGACGTGGATGGTGCCGGAGATCGCGCTGGCGACGGCGGCGCCGGCCGTCGGGGCTTCGACCGTGACCGCGTTGAGTTCGAGGATCCCGGTGTGCGTAGCGTCCGTATTGCCAGGTTCGCCCCAGGCCGGCGAGAGCATTTGCAGCGTCCAGAGCGCTGGCACGTCGCGGGACTCCAATTCGTGGAGGTTCAGTTTCGCGGAGCGGTTCTTACGGCGACGTTCTGAGGGGGGGCAATCATTGGAGAGTCCTTCGCAGTGCACCAACCCGCGCGACTGTCAACACGCTAACAGCCGGAACGACCCGACGCAAGCGCCGTTGGCGGAATTTTCCCCGATCGGAAACGGGGACAATCCACAGACAATGCCCGATTTTTACGCCAGCGTCGACTTGAGCGGCGTCTTGCGCGGGCGGCCGCGCGGGCGCATCGTCGATTCCAGGCCGAGCTGCTTCGCGGTCGTCGCGGTCCAGCCCGGCGTGCCGTAGGGGCAGCCCCGGTTCACGCTGCGGCGCAGGGCGTCCAGCTCCGCCGGCGTCAGCGGCTTGTTCACCGACTTGAGCCAGTCGTCCGGGCGCGCGACGGGGCCGGCGTCGAGGAAGCTCGGCCGCTCCGCCGCCGGCGCGTCCCAGGCGGGGGCGCTGGACCAGGCCCACTGCTCGGCCTTCTTCGCGAGGCCGGCGCGCACCGGGTTGCGCTCCACGTAGCGCAGCACCGCGAGCAGGTGGTCGTTCGCCTCGATGGGGAACGACTTGTAGCGCCCCTGCCAGACGTGGCCGCTGGATTCGTGGTGCTTGTGGTAGCGGCGGACGTGGGCGTTGAGGACCCAGTGCATCCAGCGGCTGAGGTCGCCGTCGGCCTTGGGGAGGAGGACGAGGTGGAAGTGGTTCGGCATGAGGCAGTAGCCGAGCACGGGCATGGGCACTTCGACGCAGGCGTGCGCCATGGCCTTGAGGAACGCCTCGTAGTCGGCGTCCTTGTGGAAGACGGTGCGGCGGCCGTTGCCGCGGTTGATGACGTGGTAGGCGAGTCCGCCGGCGGCGGAGCGGGCGATGCGTGGCATGGCGCCGTTGTAGTCGAACGGGGAAAAAGAGTCAAATAAAAAAGGTGACAGTCCCCTTTTATCGCTCGCGAATCCGCACGTTGCGGAACGCCGTCGGGCCGTGGTCGGCCTGCAGGAGGAACGGGCCGGCCGCGACTTCCTTTTTCACGTAGTTCGCGCCCGTCGGCGTCTGGAAGTCCACGTTCTCGTGGATCACCTGGCCGTTGAGGGTCGCCTTCACGAGCTTCGCGTTCTCGGTCTTTTCGCCCTTGTCGTTGAAGCGCGGGGCGCGATACGTCGCCGTCAGCGTCTGCCATTCGCCCGCCGGCTTCGCCGCGTTCACCTTCGGGGCGACGCCCTTGTCGATGTGGTGGTACTTCGGCTTCTCCTCGGCACGGGGGTAGATGCCGCCGCAGTCGTCGCCGGTGAGTTCGCCCTTGTTCGCGGCCGTGTCGCGCAACTGGATCTCGTAGACGCCGCCGAACTTCACGCCGGAATTCGAGTTCTTCCCGAGGAGGAACTCGACGTGGATTTCGACATCCTTGTAGTCCTTCTTCGTGACGAGGTTCGGCAACCGGCCGGTCGTGCCGTTCACCCAGACGGTCCCTTCGCCCTCGGCCGCGAGGCGGTTCGGCTTCTCCTTGTCGAGCGCGGTGCTCTTGGCGAATTTCCAGCCGGCGTCCACCTTCTTCCACGGCGAATCGTTTCCCGTTTTCAGCAGCTCGACCCAGCCTTCGCCGTCGGCGGGCTTGGGCGGATCGGCGGCGTACGCCGCCATCGTGAGCGAGAAGGTGAGCGCCAGCGCCAGCGGTCGCATGTTCGGCTCCGAAATTGGGAGAAGTCCCGGCGGTCGGTTTCGGCTATTATGTTCCTCCGTCCGACGGAATGCCAGCACCCCGCATCCTCTTCCCGGAGATTCCGCCATGTCGATCGATCGTCGAACGTTCCTGATGGCCGGCACCGCCCTCGCGGCGGGCGCCGCGCTCGGCCGCGCCGCCGACGCCAAGAAGCAATGGGTCTTTATCGGTTGCTACACCGGCGGGAAGGGGGCCAGCAAGGGGATCGGCCGCTGCACGTTCGACCCCGCGACCGGCCAGCTCGGCGAGCCGGAGACCGCGGCCGAGGTCGGCAGCCCGTCGTTCCTGGCGGTGTCGGCGAACAACAAGTTCCTCTACGCCGTCGGCGAAGGCGGCGCGAGCGGGAAGAAGGGCGGCGGCGTGTACGCCTACGCGCTGAACGCCGCCACCGGCAAGCTGACGCCCCTGAACGACGGCGACAGCGTCGGCTCCGGGCCGTGCCACGTCAGCGTGGACGCCACGGGGAAGATGCTCTTCGTGGCGAACTACGGCGGCGGGAGCAGCACGGCCATCGCCGTGAACGCCGATGGCAGCCTCGACAAGCAGCTCGGCTTCCACCAGTACAAGGGCGGCAGCGTGGACCCGAATCGGCAGAAGGCCCCGCACTCGCACTGCACGGCGTTCACGAAGGGCGGCACGCACTGCTTCGTCGTCGATCTCGGCCTCGACGCCGTCATGGTCCACGCGGTCGATCCGGAACGCGGTCGCGTCTCGGCCGAAGCCCACACGATCGAGATGCCCAAGGGCAGCGGCCCGCGCCACATCGCGCTCAACGCCGACGAGTCGATCGCCTACGTCAACGGCGAACTGGACATGACGGTGAACGTGGTGAAGCTCGACCTGAAGGGCCACAAGTGCGAAGTGATCCAATCGCTCTCGACGGTGCCGGAAGGGAAGCCGATGAAGGGCTACAGCACCGCCGAGGTGAAGGTGCATCCGAACGGGAAGTTCGTGTACGTCTCGAACCGCGGGCAGAACAGCATCGGCGCCTTCGCGGTGCAGGACGGCGGCAAGCTGAAGGCGATCGGCCACATCACCGGCGACATCAAGACGCCGCGGAACTTCAACATCGATCCGAGCGGCCACTGGATGCTGATCGCAAACCAGGACGGGCACACGGTGCAGGTCTACACGATGCAGGACGACGGCTTGGCGAAGCCGACCGATTCGGTCGTGAAGTACGGCAGCCCGGTCTGCGTGAAGTTCGCGGCGATAGGGTGAGCGGACGGAAGCCCTGGGATGGCCATCCCAGGGCTTCAGCGCTCCAGTCGTTTCCGCAGATAGGTCGCCAACTCCTGCCCCAAATCCGCATCGGTGCGCAGCCGGACGTAGTCGCACTCCATCGTCCGGCACGCAGCTTCAATCTCCGCGAGATGCTGGTTCAATCCCTTCAAGTATTCCTCGCGCACCGAGAGCGGGTCGGTGTTCAGTTCCGGCCACTCCTCCAGCCCCTTGAACAGCGTCGGGTGCCGGAACGGGAAATCCAGCTCGGCCGCGTCCAGCACCTGGATCACAATCACTTCGTGCTTCTGGTATTTCAGGTGCCGGATGCCTTCGACGAGCGGCGGCACGTCGTCCAAGAGGTCGCTAAAGAGGAAGACGATGCCGCGCCGGCCGAGTCGGCCGGCGAGTTCGTTCACCATCGCGCCGGTGTTGGCGGGCCGGTCCGTCGGACCGTCGAGCACGAGGCGGAGGAACTCGCGGAAGTGGTTGCCGGCGCGGGCCGACGGCCGGAGGAAGTGCCGCACGGCCTTGTCGAACGTCGCGAGGCCGACGCTGTCGGTCTGTTGGAGAATCAGGAACGCGAGCGCCGCGGCGGCGCGGCACGCCGTCTCGTATTTCGATCGCTCGCCGCTCCGCACCTTCATCGACTCGCTGGCGTCCACGAGCATCCACGCGACGAGGTTCGTCTCCTGCTCGTACTGCTTCAGGTGGTAGCGCTCGGTGCGGCCGTAGACCTTCCAGTCGATGTGCTTGATGTCGTCGCCGGGGGCGTACTCGCGGTGCTGGGCGAACTCGACGGCGAAGCCGAACTGCGGACTCTTGTGCCGGCCGGCGAGATGGCCCTCGACGACCTGGCGCGCCTCGAGTTCGAGGGCGTCGATCTTGGCGAGCAGTTCGGCCGGCAGCGGCGTCATGGCGGGCCTACTCGAAGAGGGCGGCGACGAAGCCGTCGGGATCGAACGGTTCGAGGTCGTCGATCCCCTCGCCGACGCCGACGAACTTCACCGGCAGGCCGACCTTCTGCTTGATGGCGAAGACGGCGCCGCCCTTCGCGGTGCCGTCGAGCTTCGAGAGGATGATGCCGGTGCACTTCACCGACTTGCCGAACTGCTCCGCCTGCACGACGGCGTTCTGCCCCGTCGTCGCGTCCAGCACCATGAACACCTCGTGCGGCGCGCCCGGGATCTGCCGGCTGACGACGGTGTGGATCTTTTCCAGTTCCTTCATGAGGTGCGTCTGCGTGTGCAGCCGGCCGGCCGTGTCCACGATCAGCACGTCCACCTTGCGCGCTTTCGCCGCCTCGCAGGCGTCGTGGGCGACGGCGGCCGGCTGGACGTTCTGCCCCTGCTTGACGATGTCGCAGCCGATGCGGCCGGCCCACACCGTCAGTTGCTCGACCGCCGCGGCGCGGAACGTGTCGCACGCGCCGAGCATCACCGTCTTGCCTTCCCCTTGCAGCCGTTTCGCCAGCTTCGCGATCGACGTGGTTTTGCCGGACCCGTTCACGCCGGCGATCATGATGACGGTCGGCCCCGACGGCGCGGTGCGAATCCCCTCGGCCGGATCGGCGAGCAGGTCCCGGAGCTTCTTCTTCACGAACGCGCGCACGTCGTCGCCGACTTCGCGGTCGACGAACGCCTTGCGGACGTCCTCCACGATGGTGGTCGCGGCCTTCGTGCCGACGTCGGCGAGCAGCAGCCGCTCTTCGAGCTTGGCGAGGAAGTCCTTGTCCACGCGGTGCTGGCCGGTGAACAGGTCGACGACGCCGGAGAAGACGGAGCGCGTCTTGGCGAGGCCCGATTTGATCTTCGAGAACAGCCGGCCGAGCATGGTGGTCCTTCGTGCGGTCGCGGGCGGAGCGGGGATTTTAGGGGAACGGCGGAGCCGCGGCCGCGCGGCCGGGCTGGATAATCGCCGCCGGATCGGGTACACCGACGGTCCCTTCCGACGCGAGACCCCCGACCGATGACGGACGCGCCCGCCCCGAAATCCCGCACGATCCTGGCCGATCTCCTCGCTTCCCTGGTGGTCTTCATGGTGGCGCTGCCGCTGTGCGTCGCCATCGCGAAGGCGTGCGGCTTACCGCCCGAGGCCGGCATCATCACCGGGATCGTCGGCGGTCTCGTCGTCGGCCTCGTCGCCGGCAGCCCCCTCCAGGTCAGCGGTCCCGCCGCCGGGCTGATCGTCCTCGTGCTCACCTACGTCAACGCGCCCGACGGCCCCGCGCGGCTCGGCTGGATCGTCCTGCTCGGCGGCCTGCTCCAACTCCTCGCCGGCGCCCTACGCCTCGGCCAGTGGTTCCGCGCCGTCTCGCCCGCCGTCGTCCTCGGCATGCTCGCCGGCATCGGCCTCATCATCCTCGCCAAGCAGTTCCACGTCCTCTTCGACCGTGCCGCCCCGGACAAGATCGCCGCCGCCTTCCTCGCCGTCCCCGAGACGCTCCGCGCCGCGCTCGAATCCTCCGACGGCGCCGCGCAGCCCGCCGGCCTGATCGGCCTGCTCACCGTCGCCGCGATGGTGCTCTGGAAAGCGTTCGCCCCGAAGCCGGTGTCGATCGTGCCCGCCGCCGTCGTCGCCGTCGTCGCCGCCACGATGCTCGCCGAGACGACCGGCTGGAACGTCGCGAAAGTGCAGGTCTCGCGCCTCGAAGACGGCATCCGCTGGCTGAACCCCAACGATGCGACGCGCCATCTCCTCGATCCATCGATCTGGGGCGCCGCCGTCACCGTCGCCCTCATCGCCAGCGCCGAATCGCTGCTCTGCGCCGCGGCCGTCGACGCCAAGCACACCGGCCCGCGCACCCGCTTCGACCGCGAACTCGCGGCGCAGGGCCTCGGCAACGCGATCTGCGGCGTCCTCGGCGCGCTGCCCATGACCGGTGTCATCGTCCGCAGCGCCGCCAACGTCGAGGCCGGCGCCAAGACCCGCCTCTCCGCCATCCTCCACGGCGCCTGGCTGCTGCTCTTCGTCGTCTTCCTGCCCGTCGTCCTCACGCGCGTGCCGGTCGCCGCCCTCGCCGGCGTCCTCGTCGTCACCGGTTGGAAGCTCTTGGAGATTCCCGAAGCGCGGAAGCTCCTCCGCGAGAGCCGCGCCGAGTTCGTCATCTTCCTGGCCACCGCGCTCGGCGTCGTCCTCGCCGACCTCCTCGCCGGCGTGCTCCTCGGCATCGCCCTCACCGCCGTCCGGCTGCTCCATCGCTTCTCGCAGATCGAGATCGAAGTGAAGGGCGATCCAAGAGGCGAGCGCGTCGATCTGCACCTGAGCGGCGCGGGCACGTTCCTGAGTTTGCCGCGACTGGCGTCCGCGCTGGACCTCGTGCCGCGCGGGAAGGAATTGCACGTCCACCTCGAACACCTGCGCACCGTCGACCACGCGATCTTCGACCTGCTGCACAAGTTCCAGAAGCAATACGAAGCGACCGGCGGCCGCTTCGTGATCGACTACGACGATCTACGCATCCGCTTCCGCGGCCGCAGGGAATCGTAGGCTGGGACGTGCGTTGTGGTGTTCCGACCGTCGCACGGTGTCGTGAGCAACATCGCCGTGGACGCCGCGGAGCGGCGGCCGAAGGTTGCCAGGGGCGCCAGCCCCTGGAGGCGATGCCCGGGGGACAAGCCCCGGAGGGGCGACGGTACTTCCGTCGCCCCTCCGGGGCTTGTTGTGGGGTTCGCCCGCCAGGGGCTTGCGCCCCTGGCAAACATCGTTCGCACCTCCGGTGCTTGAAAGACCAAGAATGTCCTCGGGGGTCCGACGATCTCTCGAAGCCGGGCGACTTGCCGTAGCCTCGTTGAAACGCCGCGATCTTGATCCCGACACCATGCGATCGGCGGACCACTGGCTTTGCGCATCCGCTTCCGCGGCCGCGCGGGATCGTAGACGATCCATTCACGCCGCTTGGCGAACCGACACCACCGGCAGCTTCAGCCGGCCCGTGCGCGTCCAGTCCTCGGCGAGCGCGTCCAGGCGGTCCATTTCGAGTTGCAGTGCGAGCCGGTACGGCTCCAGGTCGTCCGAGCGCAGCTTCGCGGGAATCGCCATCGGATGGCCGAAGATGAGGCGCGCCCGCGAGGTGGGGCGCGGGATCGCGAAGCGGTCCCAACTCGTGAGGCGCCAGGGGCGGAGGTAGCCGACGCCGATGGGGACGATCTTCATGCCGGTGCGGCTGGCGACGTAGACGATGCCGGGCTGGACCTCGCGGCGCGGGCCGCGCGGGCCGTCCGGCGTGATCGCCAGATGCCGCCAGGGGAAATCGTCGCGCACGATCTGGCGCACCGCCTCGACGCCGCCGCGATTGGTCGATCCGCAGACGAGGCCCATGCCCTTCCGGCGGATGAGGCCACCGAGAAGCTGACCGTCGGCGTGCTGGCTGATGAGCACGGCGAGGTCCGGCCCGCCGAACTTGACGGTGGGGAGCAGGAGCTTGTCGTGCCAGATGGCGAAGGCGAGGCGGTCGGGATGGGTGGGGCGGCCGAAGCCGACGTCGGGGCCGAGGCAGCGGTGATCGAAGTGGAGCGTGCGGCCGATGCCGGTGGCGAGCGTGGCGGTGAGCCAGCCGGCGGCGCGCACGAGCTTGGGGTTGCGGATTTTCATGGCGTCCGTGCCATCGGTGGTTGAACTACGCCGACCAATCGCCGCTGAAGACTTCGGTGGCCGGCCCCGTCATATACACGTTGTTGTCCGATTCGGACCACTCCAATTCGAGGTCGCCGCCGGGCAGGTGGGCGAGGAGCTTGCGGTCGGTGCGGCCGGTGAGGACGCCGGCGACGCAGACGGCGCAGGCGCCGGTGCCGCAGGCGAGCGTGATGCCGCTGCCGCGCTCCCACGTGCGCATCGTCGCTTCGCCCTTCGACTTCACCTTCACGAAGTGGGCGTTCACCCGGCGCGGGAATTCGGGGGCCTTCTCCAACTGCGGCCCGAACTCGGCCACGAGGTCCTTGCCGGACGTGGCGAAGAACTCCTCGCCGACGTAGACGGTCGCGTGCGGGTTCCCCATCGACACGCAGGTGGCCTCGAACGTCCGGCCGCCGACGGCGATCGGCGCGTTCACGGGTGGCATCCCCGGCAGCGTGGTCGGGATGAGCACGGGGTCGAGGATCGGCTCGCCCATGTTGACGCGGACGCGGCGCGCCTTGCCGTGTTCGATCTCGAGTTCGACGGTGAGGACGCCGCGGCCGGTCTCGATCTTCAGGGTCGGCTTCTTGGCGATGGCGTGGTCGTGGACGTATTTGGCGACGCAGCGCAGGCCGTTGCCGCACATCTCCGACTCCGAGCCGTCGGCGTTGAACATGCGCATGCGGGCGTCGGCGACTTCGCTGGGGCAAATCAGGATGAGGCCGTCCGAGCCGATGCCGAAGTGCCGGTCGCTGACCGCCTGCGCGACGATGGCCGGTTCGGCGGGGAGTCTTTCGGCGAAACAGTTGACGTACACGTAATCGTTGCCGATGCCGTGCATCTTGGTGAAGCGCATGGTGGACTCGCGTGCGGATACGGGGCCATTGTACCGGCGCGGGGACGGGCGGAAAAGTCGGCGACTCACGCCACCTTGGCGAAGACTTCGGACACCTTCACCTTGCGGGCGTTCCACGCGGGGAGCAAGGCTCCGATCAGGCCGACGGCGATGCCGAGCAGCGGGCCGTAGATCACGATCTCGATCGGCGAATGGAACGTGTCGAAGAACGAGATCTTCACGCCGATCGCCTTCGTCAGGGAGCGGATGCCCATCGGCAGGAAGTAGACGCTCCAAGTGCTGAGCAGGCCGCCGAAGGTGCCGATGAGCATCGCCTCGCTGACGATGGTGGTCATGATCTGCCACGGCTGGAAGCCGAGGACTTTCATCACCGCCATCTCGCTCCAGCGCTCGCGCACGCCGATGGTGATCGTGATGCCGATGACCAGGCACATGATGACCACGATGGCGGGCATGATGATGTACTTCAGCCCCCAGAAGATGTCCTTGAACGGCTCCAGGAACGACCCGATGGCGGCGGAGAAGGTCTCCATCTTCGTGGCCGGGTTGCTGAACGACGCCGGCTCCGCCACGATGGCCGCCAGTTGCTGGTACGACGCCTTGCTCGGCATCCGCACCCACACGAGGTTCAGGCACCGGTCCGCGACCGGGTGATCCTTGCCGGTGCGGGCGCGGTAGTCGTCGAGCTTCGCCGTGAGGTAGTCGAAGCGCATCGCCGCGTTCATCGCCATCCGGCTGCCGGACGGGAACGCGCCGACGATCTTGCACTCGAACTCGATGTCCTTGTAGTTCGTGCCGAAGAGCTTGATCTCGTCGCCGACCTTCTTGCCGATCCGCTCCAACCGGTCGGCGCCGACGATGATGTTCCGCTTGTCCTGCTTCACCAGTTCGATCACCGCCTTCATGGCGTTCCAGTTGTCCTCGCCGAGGTCGTCCTCGTTCAGCCCCTGCTCCTTCATCATCCCGTTGGTCACGGCGTCGGGGTCCAGGGCGAACAGGAACATGCTGTTCTCGGGCGTCATCTTGTTCAGGTCGAGCGTCGCGCCGACGAACGACCAGGTCATGAAGTTCTTGTCGATGTCGTCGGGCTGCATCTCCTTGGGCAGCTTGTCGCGGATGATGCTCTTGAGGTTGCCGGCGTAGCCGGGCTTCATCATGCTCGGGATGCCGAACTTCTCGGACATGATGACGAGTTGGCTGTTCTCCTGGTCGGTGGTCATCTTCCCGATGGTGTCGATGATGCCGTAGAGCATCGTGAGCATGCCGGTGAGTACGAAGAGGGCGACGTAGGTGAGCGCGGTGCGCAGGAGGTTGCGGCGGAGGCTGCGGAACACGAGGCCGGCGAGCTTGGCGTACTTGCCGATCGGGTCGGGCATGTTCTGGAAGCCGCGGATGCCGAGTTCGAGGAGGTACATCGCGCCGAAGAAGAGCGGCAGCGTGATGAGCGCGAGGATCAGGTTGACGAGGATGACGCCGAAGAGGATGGCGGTGCCGTAGAGCGCCAGCTCCATGAGGGACGTTTCGACGGGCGGCCCTTGCCCGAACTGGCCGGCGCTGGGGAACATGCGAGCCTCGCGATTCACGGCGAGCGTCGGGGCGTAAGCCCGACGTGGCCTGGCGACTCGACCACGTCCCGCTTACGCCGGGACGCTCTCTCGTCCGATCACATCCGCGCCAGCGTCGGCACGGGGTTGCCGCCGACGAGGCGGCCCTTTTCGAGTTGCACGATGCGCTGGGCGCGCTCGGCGGCGTGCGGGTCGTGCGTCACCATCAGGATCGTCTTGCCGAGTTCGCTGCGCAGTAAATCCAGGAGATTCAGCGCGTCGTTGGCGCTCTTCGCGTCGAGGGCGCCGGTCGGCTCGTCGCAGACGACGATCGTCGGGTCGGTGACGATCGCCCGCGCGATGCCGACGCGCTGACACTGGCCGCCGGAGAGCTGGCCCGGGCGGTGCGTCATCCGGTCGCCGAGGCCGACGAGGTTCAGGGCGTTCTCCACCTGCTTCTGGCGCTGCGCCTTGCTCAGTTGCAGGAGCAGGAGCGGCAGCTCGACGTTCTCGTAGGCCGTCAGCACCGGGAGCAGGTTGTAGAACTGGAAGACGAAGCCGACGTTCCGCGTGCGCCAGCGCGCCAGTTCGCTCTCGGACTTGTCGGAGATGGTCTGGTCGCCGACGCGGATGGTGCCCGAGGTGGGGGAATCGAGGCCGGCGATGAGGTTCAGGAGCGTGGTCTTGCCGGAGCCGGACGGCCCCATGATCGCGACGAACTCGCCCTCCTCGACGTCGAGGGTGAGGTCCATGAGCACGTCGATCTTCTCTTCGCCCCGCGTGAACGACTTGTAGAGTTCACGGACTTCGACGATCGCGGCCATGAATGCTCCCCGGCGGAGAAGGTCACTTTATCGCGTCGGGCGGAGAATTCCCCGTGGATCGCCCGGTTTTTCGGACCGGCGCGGCCGGCCCACGCGGTTTATTCGGTCCGACCGGCCCGGGATTGAACGCCGGCCGCAGATTGCCGGACCGCTACCGCTTCCTACCGCGGCGGGGCCGGCCGGGTTTCGTTCCCGCCTTTCACGCTCCGGCGTTCGTCGGTAGAGTAAGGATGTTCTGAGGAGTGGAACCGCGATGAGCGCAGCCCCGGCGGATGAGATTTTGCAGTTGGTCCCGGCGACGCCGCCGGAGCCGCCGCCCGCGCCGAACCCGGACCTGGAACGGAAGCACGAGCCGAGGAAGCCGACGATCGCGAACGTGCCGGGCCGGCTCGGCTCGGCATTGACCAACCGCGTGCGCGCCGTCGCCGACCCCCGCCCCTGGAAGCGCCGCCTCGCCAAGGCCGCGCTCGTCCTCCCGAAGATCCGATACTGGGAAACCCAGTTCCTCAACTTCAACGACGACGACCTCCGCAAGAAGAGCATGAACCTCCGCGGGCGCGTCCGCGGCGGCGAGCGCATCGACACGCTCATCCCCGAGGCGTTCGCGCTCTCCGCCATCGCCATCCGCCGGCTGTTCGGCTACCAGCTCTTCGACGTGCAGCTCGCCGCCGGCATCGTCATGCACTATGGCGGCCTCGTCGAACTCGCCACCGGCGAAGGGAAGACGCTCTCCGCCGTGTCCCCGGCGTACCTCAACGCGCTCCTCGGCAAGGGCGTGCACGTCACCACCGTCAACGACTACCTCGCCCGCCGCGACGCCGAGGAGATGGGGCCGGTCTACCGGATGCTCGGCCTCTCGGTCGGCTGCATCCAGCAGAAGATGGAGGACGGCGACCGCACCGGCATGTACCGCTGCGACGTGACCTACGGCACCGCGGCCGAGTTCGGCTTCGACTTCCTCCGCGACCGCCTGAAGCTCCGCGGCGGCCAGGCCAGCACCGCCCCCTTCTGGGCGCCCTGGACCAGCAACATGCAGGGGAAGATGGACCCGCGCGTGCAGCGCGGCCTGCACTACGCCATCGTGGACGAGGCCGACAGCATCTTCGTCGACGAGGCGCGCACGCCGCTCATCATCGCCAACCCGACGCGCGACGCCACGCCGGAGGAGCAGGTCGTCTTCAAGTGGGCCGACACCGTCGCCCAGCAACTGGCGCGCGACGAGCACTTCCGCATCGACCTGAAGAAGGACAAGATCGAGATCCTCGACGCCGGCCGGCAGCTCGTGCGCTACTCGAACCCGCCGACCGGCCAGCACGCGCAGGCGATGGACAAGCTGCTGGAGCAGGTGGAGAAGTCCTTGCACGCGTACCACCGCTTCGCCAAGGACCACCAATACATGATCTCGAAGGAAGGGAAGATCGTCATCATCGACGAAGGCACCGGGCGCCCGATGCCGGATCGCCACTGGCGGGACGGCCTGCACCAGGCGGTCGAGGTGAAGGAGAGCGTGAAGGTGACGATGCCGTCGGAGCACGCGGCGCAGGTGACGTTCCAGAACTTCTACCGGCTGTACACGAAGCTGGCGGGCATGAGCGGGACGCTGATGCCGAACTTCCGCGAGATGCGCCGCGTCTACCGGCGCTGGGTGACGAAGATCCCGACGAACCGCCCCGTGAAGCGCGTGCAGCCCGCCGACGCCGTCTTCCCGACGGAGGGGGCGAAGTTCGACGCGATCGTGCTGCAGGTGCGCGAGATGGTGGACAAAGGCCGGCCGGTGCTGATCGGCACGCGGACCGTCGATAAATCGGAGCGCCTCTCGAAGCTGCTGGAATTGGCGAAGGTCGAGCACCTGGTGCTGAACGCGCGGCAGGACGCGAACGAGGCGCAGATCGTCAGCCAGGCGGGGCAGATGGGCCGCGTGACGGTGGCGACGAACATGGCCGGCCGGGGGACCGACATCAAACTCGGGCCGGGCGTGGCGGAGAACGGCGGCCTGCACGTCATCGGCACCGAGCGCCACGAGGCGGAACGGATCGACCGGCAGCTCGCCGGCCGCGCCGGCCGCCAGGGCGACCCCGGCACCGCGCAGTTCTACACCTCGCTCGACGACGGCATCCTCGAAGGCCTCGGCCACCAGAAGCAGAAATCGCTCGAAGCGCTCGGCCGATCGGGATCCCCCCGGCCCTGGGCGATCTTCCGCGGCCTCTTCCGCAAGGCGCAGAAGCGCATCGAGAAGAAGCACTACAAGCAGCGCCTCGACCTGATGCACTACGACAAGAACCGGCAGGAGATGCTGCAAGACCTCGGGGCCGACCCGTATGTCGATTGACGCGGCCGCGCCGGTCGCCGGTATCGACCGCCTGTTCGATCGGATCGGCAAGCTCGGCCGACGCGCGAGTCCCGTGCCCGTCCTCGCGCTCGCGATGGCGGGGATGCTGATCGTTCAGCTCGACCGCACCATCCACGACGTCGACATCTTCTGGCAGCTCAAGCTCGGCGAAATCACGGCGATGCACGGGCTGCCCGCGCACGAGCCGTTCCTGGCCGGACGCGAAGCCGAGCCGTTGGCGGTCGTCGCCTGGCTCGCGCAGGTCGTGTACGCGTGCGTTCGCACGCTCGGCGGCTGGACGCTGCTCTGGATCGTCGACGCCCTGGTCTGGTTCGGGGGCTTCGTCGTCGTCGCGATCGCCTGTTCGAGGAGATCGTCGAACGCCTGGCCGGTCGCGTTCGGGCTTTGGGTCGGCTGGTTCTCGGCGATCACGACGGCCAGCGTGCGACCGCAGAGCTTTTCCGCGCTCGCGTTCGGACTGTTGATCGTGCTGATGCGTTCGAAGTTGTCCGTCGGCCGAACGGCGCTGTTCGGCGGCCTGCTCTTCGTTCTTTGGCAGAACCTGCACCCGTCGGTCGTGGTTGGGGGGCTTGCGGTCTTCGCGGCCGCGCTGGCCGGGACCGTCCAATACTATCGAAAACTCCGGCCCGATTTACCGCTTCGGTTGTTCGTCCTGCTGCCGCTCGCGGCGTTCGCGATGGTGGCCACTCCGGCCGGGTTCGACATTTTCCGCATCTCGCGGCTCAATGCGGAAATGTCCTTGCACCTCGGCGTGGCCGAATGGATGCCGCTGACCTGGGAACCTCGCAAATACGGCCGGGCCTTCGTCTGGGCGATGTTCCTCGTGACGGCGGCCGCGCTCGCGCTCCGCGGCCGGACCGTGCGGGCGGAAACGCTGGCCGTCGCGATCGCGCTCGGAGCGGCGACGCTGCTCTCGCACCGCTTCGCGCTCTTCTGGGGCATCGCCGTCATCCCGCTCTGGCCGGAACTCCTGGAAACCGACGACGTGCCCGACGAAGGTTCGCGATCGCCCTGGCGTCGGCCGCTCGGCGCGCTCGCGCTCGCGGCCGTCGTGGGGGGATTCCTCGCGGCGCGACCGGCGCCGCTCGACCCGTACTACCCCTTTCAGGGCCTTCAAGCGCTCCGCGATACCGGCATCCGCGGCACGATCTTCAGCTCGTACTACTGGGGCGGGATGGTCGCCGAAATCGGCTATCCCGACTGGCGCGTGACGCACGACGGCCGCTACTACCTCCACGACGCCGCCGAGTGGGACGATTACCACCGAATCGCCAACGGCGACGGTGTGGTCAATCTCGACGAGGTCGTGGCGAAGTACAAACCCGAAGCGTTCTTCCTACGGCCCCACGCCGACGCGACGCTCATCGCACGATTGACGCGCGACGACCGTTGGCGCACCCTGCACGAAGACAATAACTGCATCGTGTTCGTTCGCGTCTCCGGCCGCTAGACTTCCAGTACGATCCCACCCGCCGATTCCCCGGCCTCCCGCGAGCCTCCCATGCACCGCCTTCTCGCGATCGCACTCGCTCTCCTGACCGCCCCCATGCTCGCGGCCGGCGAGAATTGGCCCGCCTTCCGCGGCCCGAACGGCGACGGCGTCTCCACCGCCCGCAACCTCCCCACTACCTGGACCGAAACCGAAAACCTCCTCTGGAAGGTGCCCGTTCACGACAAGGGCTGGTCCTCGCCCGTCGTCTGGGGCAATCAGGTCTGGCTGACCACCGCCAAGGTCGACGGCAAGGCGTTCTACGCGATGGCCTTCGACCTCGAGACGGGCAAGCTCATCCACGATCTCAAGGTCTTCACGGCCGAGAATCCGCCGAATACTTCGCAATACAACAGCTTCGCGTCGCCCACGCCCGTCATCGAGGACGGCCGGATCTACGTCCACTTCGGCAGCTTCGGCACCGCCTGCCTCGACACCTCCAGCGGCAAGGAGATATGGCGCAAGACCAACCTCCCCTGCGACCACTTCCGCGGCCCGGCCTCCTCGCCCGTGGTCCATGGCGACCGGCTCTTCCTCCTCTTCGACGGCTACGACAAGCAGTACGCCGTCGCCCTCGACAAGAAGACCGGCGAGACGATCTGGAAGAAGGACCGCGCGCTGCCGTACCCCGACAACGGCGACCTGAAGAAGGCGTTCGCCACGCCCTCGGTCTTCGAGATCGACGGCAAGCTGCAAGTCGTCTGCTCCGCCGCGATGGGGACGATCGCGCACGACGCCGCGACCGGCGACGAAATCTGGCGCGTGATCCACGGGGGGATGAACGAAGCCTGCCGGCCGGTGCTGCGCCACGGCCTCATCTACCTGACCACCGGCCATACCTCGAACCTGATCGCCGTCAAGGCCGGCCGCACCGGCGACCTCACCAAGGACGGCATCGCCTGGCGCGCCGACAAGGTCGGCCCCACGCGCCCGTCGCCCCTGGTGATTGGCGACGAACTCTACATGGTCAACGACACCGGCATTTTGTTTTGCCTCGACGCCAAGACCGGCACGAAGCACTGGCAGGAACGGCTCGACGGCAAGTTCTCCGCCTCCCCGCTCTTCGCCGACGGGCACATCTACGCGCTGGCCGAGAACGGCAAGGTCTTCGTGGTGAAAGCGAGCAAGGAGTACACGCCCGTCGCGACGAACCGCCTCGACCTGACGCCCGCGACGGCGGCCGACGGCCTGAAGATCGACCCGCGCTGCATGGCCTCCCCCGCCGCCGTCGACGGCAAGCTCCTCCTCCGCAACCACACCCACCTGTACTGCGTCGGCAAGAAGTGAAGGGTTTTGTAGTGGTCCGCCTATCGCATGGTGTCGGGCACAACATCGCCGGGGAAGCCGCG
>CAYVRB010000020.1:0-34842 GCA_964453375.1 uncultured Alcaligenaceae bacterium | reverse complement strand
CCTTCGTCGTGCCGCAGCAGCCGCCGATGATGTTCACGCCGAACTCGCGGACGAACCGCTCGTGCCACTCGGCGAGGCCCTCGGGGTCGAGCGGGAAGTAAGTCTCGCCGTTGCGGTTCTCCGGCAGCCCGGCGTTCGGGAGGACGCTGAGCTTCTTCTTGCAATGCCGGCTCAGGTGCCGGATGCCGTCGAGCATCAGGTCGGGGCCGACGCCGCAGTTCATGCCGATGACGTCGATCTCGTCGAGCGGATCGAGCGCGACGAGGGCGGCCGGGATGTCGGTGCCGGGGAGCATCTTCTGGCGGGCGTCGATGATGGTGAGCTGCACCATGAGCGGGATGCGGACGCCGGCGCGTTTCATCTCCTCAATGGCGGTGATGGCGACGCACTTCGCCTGGAGGATGTCGAAACAGGTCTCGATCAGGATGGCGTCGACGCGCTCCTCGATCATGATCTGAAGTTGCCGGCGATACGCCTCGGCGAGCCGGTCGAAGTCGCAGTAGATGGCCGGGTCGGTCAGTGACGGCATCTTGGTGCCGGGGCCGACGGAACCGACGACGAAGCGAGGGCGGTCCTTCGTCGAGAACTCGGCGGCGGCCTCCTTCGCGATGCGGATGTTGAAGCGGTTGATCTCGTCCAGCTTGTCGGCCATGCCGAACTCGTCGAGGACGAGCGCGGTCGCGTTGAACGTGTTCGTCTCGATCGCGTCGCAGCCGGCGGCGAAGTAGCCGGCGTGGATCTCCTTGATCCATTCGGGGTGCGTGTAGACGAGCGCATCCGAGAGGTTCATGAGCGATTTGCCGCCCGGCGAGAAGCCCCAATCGGCGTCGGTCGGCCTGTATCGGTGCAAACTCGTGCCCATTCCCCCATCGAGGATGACGACGCGTTCGTCGGCGAGGCGGAGAAAGGCGGACTCGGTGGACATGATGGCATCCGGTTCGGCGAATTTCAGGATGTTTACTTTATCGATGCGCGAACTGACAACCGGGTTCGGGAAATGAAAAAACCGGGACAACCCCATCCATGGAGTCGCCCGGTTTTTTCTTCGACGACCTGTTGGCGTACCTGCCCAGGTCCCACGTGGCCCCGACAGTCGGTTCAATCGCGGTGGGGAAGCGAGTTCCACCGAGACACGTCTGAAATCGCCATCCGTGGCGTAGAACCGGGACTCCGTTCCCGGGCAGGCGTGCCGACCCATCGGGGCCGTGGCTCTTCGAGTCACGCTCGTTCGTCTTCGGTCATTCGTTCATGGGTGATCGCATCGTGCGTTCGAGGATTCCGTTCGGTCGGTCAGGATGGGATTCGCGTCGTCGTCGGCCCAGTCGTGCGGGATCGCGGGGTGGAGAGGAAGAGGTTGCGAGTCCGTACGGTTGAGCCGGTCATGTGGACTAACCCTCACAATCGGAATATTCGCCCGTCGCAACGTAAATTACCCGGAATATTTGGAAAGTCAACACCGGCCTTTGGCATGGAAACTGACATTGCGGTGGCAGAACGGGGAAGTGCGAAGTTCGCGTGAATTCCAGCGGAAACGGCCGGTCGCCGTGCGCGACCCCCGTCGGCGTCAAGCCCCTTAATGGCGAAAAATCCGCCCTGGGCGATTGGAAATCCACCGACGCAACTTCCAACAGGGGAATGTTTTACGACATGGCGCCCGGCAATTCGTCGGGAAAACGGATTTTCTTTTTCGGCCGAAGGGAAACGAAAAAACCTCCACCTGTGCCGTGGGGGCTGCGTTTGAGGAACCCGCAAAGAGATCGTGGGAGCCTCACGTCCGCCTTTCGGATCCCACTACAGTCCGACGCCGAAGCGACGGGATGGGCTTGCGAGCCGCGGACGTATTTTAATAAGGCCCCCGTGCAGGTTCTTGTAGGGTCCCCAACATAGTGCAGCCGCACACGAACACCGCAGAGGCACCCCAATCATACGCGGGCGCGGGCCGCCGAACAAGCGCCATCCGGGGCGGCGCGCGGTCGCGCCGGGCGTGACGCCCGCAGGTCGGGGAAATTCCCTTCGCATTCCCAGACCGGCCGAACTTCGCCGACGCGCCCAACCGATGCCACTGCCGGAACCCGATTGTCCGCCACGGACGGCGAAGTCGGGACGCACCCTCGCACGGCATCGGAGCGCGGCATGGATTGGCCCCTCGATCGGCGGACTCTCTTCGCGGGCGCGGCGCTCGTCGCCGGGGCGGCCCTCGCCCCCAACTCCTCCGCGGCGCCGTTGGATCGACTCCGCCGACGGCAGAACCCCGGCTGGGTCATCGGCCGCTACACCGGCGCCCAAGCCATCGCCGAGACGCTATTGGCCGAAGATGTCGGTTGGGTCTTCGGTATCCCCGGCGCCCAGGAAAACGAACTCTGGGACGAACTCAAAAGCCGCGACGTCCACTATCAGCTCGTCACGCACGAATCCGCCGCCGCCGGCATGGCCGACGGCTACGCCCGCGCCTCCGGCCGCCCCGGCGTGCTCTGCGTCGTCCCCGGCCCCGGCGTCACCAACGCCCTCACCGGCCTCGGCGAGGCGCTGCTCGACTCGATCCCCGTCGTCGCCATCGTCGGCGACGTCGGCAACGGCGCGCACGCCAAGCCGTTCCAGGTCCATTGCCTGAACCAGGCCGAGCTTCTCAAACCGGTCTGCAAGGGGGTGTTCTCCGTCTGCGACGTGTCGCAGATCCCGGACGCGATCCGCAAGGCGTTCCAACTGGCGGTCTGCGGCGAACCCGGCCCGACGGCGGTGGTCATCCCGTACAACCTGCTCATCGAAGTCGCCGAGTTCAAGAGCGGTCCGCTGCCGGCGGTCGGGCTGCCGTGCGACGACGCGGCCTGCGCCCGTGCGCTCGCCCTGCTCGGGGACAAGCGCAAGCGCGTCGGCATCTACGCCGGCCTCGGCTGCATGGATTCCGGCGCTTCGCTCGCCGCCGTCGCGGAACTGCTCCAGGCGCCGGTCGCGACGAGCGTGTCGGGCAAGGGGGCCGTGAACGAGTGCCACGCGCTCGCGGTCGGCTGGGGCTACGGCGCGCACGCCTCCGCCGTCGCCGAGACGGCGTTCGAGCGCGAGAAGCTGCATCCGCTGAAGTCGGGCGTGGACGTGCTGCTCGCCATCGGCGTGAAGTTCAGCGAAGTGTCCACCGGCTACTACGGCAACCCGCGGCCGAAGCACGTGATCCACGTGGACGCGAACGCCGCCAACCTCGGCAAGTCGATGCCCGCGGACGTCTGCGTGCATTCCGACGCCGAGCTGTTCCTGGCGAAGCTGCTCGAATGCGGCGACGCGATCCGCCGGCCGAAGGACGAGAAACTCGTCGCCCGCATCCGGCAGGCGAAGGCGGAGCAGCAGGCGGAGTTGAAGGCGGTACCGGCGGCGAAGTGCGGCGTCGATCCGCTCGCGACCATCGCCGCCCTGCGCCGCCACCTGTGCGACGACGCCCTGCTGTTCACCGACGTGAGCCTGAGCGAGCACCTGGCCGCGGAGTACTATCGAACGCTGCATCCGCGCACGTACTTCAACCCGGTGGACAACCAGTCGATGGGGTGGTCGATCCCGGCGGCGCTCGGCGCGGCGCGGGCGGTGCCGGGGCACACGATCGCCACGCTCACCGGCGACGGCTGCTTCCTGATGAGCGCGATGGAACTGGTGACGGCGGCGCGCGAAGGACTGCCGATCAAGGTCGTGGTGCTGGACGACCGCGCCTACCACTACATGCAGGTATTGCAACAGGCGGCCTACCGGCGCACGACGGCGACGAAGCTCGGCTGCCTCGACTACCGCGCCTTCGCCCAGGCCGTCGGCGTCGCCTTCCAGGACATCCAGACGCACGACCACCTCGACGGCGGCCTCCGCGCGGCGTTCTGCCACGACGGCCCCGTGCTCGTCCGCGTGCAGACCGACTACGGCGACCGGAAGATCCGCTGGATCGAAGCGGTGCGCGACCGCTACACGGCCGACCTGAGCGCGGCGCAGAAGGCGCGCTTCGCCGCCCGCATCGGCGCGCGGACGTTGAACCTGAAGCCGGAAAAGAACGATTAACCGAAGAGGAGCAGCACGTTCCACGGCGGCGTGGTTTCAAACTCGCAGCCGATCTCGAAGACGCGATCGACCGGCTTGCAGTTGCGGACGATGGCGGTGACCCACGGCGTGGTGTCGGGGGCGTTGGCGGCGAGGATCTGCATTGCGGTGCCGGGCGCGACGGCCGTGTCGATGCGGATGCGCAGGCCGCCGGTGGAGCGATCCAGGACCCAGCCTTGGCGCGTGCTGCCGTGGAACGCCGGCGACGCCAGTTGCACCGCGACGGGCTGGCCTTCCCGCCGCAGCGAATTGCGCCGGTCGCCGAAGGTCGATTCCTCGAAGGACGCCGACGGCGGGCGCAGCGACGCGTCGGTCGAGCCATTGCGGCCGGCCAGGAGCTTGCGCCCCACGACAACGGCGAAGACACCGGTCGCCACGCCGCACCCCACCAGATGCGGCAGGTACGGCTGGTACGGCGCGAAATCGAATCCCAACAGCGCGATGGCGAACATGGCGATCGAATCGATTGTCCGGTTCGGGCAAACGGGAGCGAGTCCCGCTGGCGAACCCTAGAACACGAAAACGCCCCGCGCCGGAAATTCCGACGCGGGGCGGAAGCGCGCATCGAAATCGATCAGGGGACTTTCGCGGACACCGGGATCACGGCCGGCGCCGAGCCGAGCTTGAACTTCATCGTCGTCGCCTGGATTTCGGTCTCGGCCTTGCCGTGCTTGCAGGTGACGCGCACGGTGCCGGTGAGTTCCACCTCGCCCGTGCCGGGCAGCACCGCCAGCGAATCGCAGGTGCCTTCGCAGCCGGGAGCGGTGAAGCGCACCTTGCCGCTCGCCCGGATGGGCGACGCCGCGCTGGACTTCTCCGCCTTGTCGCTCGGCGAGCGCACCTCGACCGCTTCGCAGACCGCTTGCAGCAGCACCGTATCCCCCGTCAGCACTTCGAACTTCGCTTGGCTCTTGCCCAGGGGAACGACGACGCGCACGCGCGTCTCGACTTCCTCCTTGATGGCGGTCGCCGCCACCTGCGGCTCGAGGAACGGCGTCGGGGTCAACGCGGTCGAGGTCGGCTGCGCCGGCGCGAGGTCCGGCGTCGGGCGCGGCTTGATCGGTTCGACGGGAACGATTGCCGGTGGAGTCGTGGTCGGGATGTTCGGCAACGATGACAAGGCCGGCGGATTCGGCGGCGTCGCCGGATTCGACAACGGGATCGGCGTGAGTTCGACCTTCGGCAATTCGATCGTCAGCGGCAAGCTCGGAATGGGCGGCGAGCTCGGCGGCGCGGTTGTCGGGAGCGGAATCTCGACGACCGTTTCGGCCTTGCGCGAGACCGGCAGCGCCGGAACGAGCGTCGAGGGCTCGATCTTCGGCGGTGCGATAGCGAGTTCCGGGATCAGCGGTATCGACTCCGGCTTCGACGCGGCCGGCGCGTTCTCCTTTGGCTTGTCGAACGGCCGGGCCGCGACTTCGCGGGTCGGCGGGGCCTTCTCCCGTGCGGGGTCGGGCTTGCCGGGGCATTGCGGGTTCGCCATCGCGACGACGCCGACGATCGCGAGGCCGAAGCCGCCGGCCAGGAGTTTCCAGCGCTCGAGGGTCATGGGTCCGCCTCCGTGCGGATGGGGGAAGGATCGCGGGAACGGGGGAAAATAGCGGGATCGGGAAATCGTGTCTGCGCGAGTTTGGGTTCGGCTAGAATGCCCGTCCTTCCCGCGAGGTGTCGTCCGATGGGTCGTCCGCAGGTGTTCGTCGCGCGTCGCATCCCCGACGCCGGCCTGAAGCTGATCGCGGCCGAGTGCGACGTGGAGGTTTGGCCCGAGCGGTTGCCGCCCGCGCCCGAAATCCTACGCGCGAAGGCGCGGTCCGCCGACGGGTTGGTCTCGCTGCTCACGGACAAGGTCGACGCGGCGCTCTTCGATTCCGCCCCGAAACTCAAGGTCGTTTCCAATTTCGCCGTCGGCGTGAACAACGTCGACCTCGCGGCCGCGACGGCGCGGACGATCCCGGTGGGGAACACGCCCGGCGCGCTGACCGACGCGACGGCGGATATCGCCGTCACGCTCCTGCTCGCGGCGGCGCGGCGGCTCGGCGAAAGCTCCCTCGACGCCCGCGCCGGCCGCTGGCTCACGTGGGAACCGCTCGGCTGGCTCGGCCGCGACCTCGCCGGCCGCACCCTCGGCATCGTCGGCATGGGCCGCATCGGGTTCGCGACCGCGAAGCGACTGCACGGCGGATGGGGCATGAAAGTGCTCTACACCGCGCGCCGGCCCAAGCCCGACGCCGACCGCGACCTCGGCGCCCGGCACGTCGATCTCGACACGCTGCTCGCGGAATCCGATTTCGTCACCGTGCACGCCGACCTGAACCCGACGACGAAGGGGATGTTCGGCGCCGCCGAGTTCGCGATGATGAAGCGGACGGCGGTGTTCGTGAACACGGCGCGCGGGCCGCACGTGGATCAACTCGCGCTCGCGAACGCCCTGCGGACCGGCACGATCTTCGCCGCCGGGCTGGACGTGACCGACCCGGAACCGCTGCCGCCGGAGCACGAGTTGTATTCGCTGCCGAACTGCGTGATCGCCCCGCACATCGCGAGCGCCACGGTGGACACGCGGGACGCGATGGCGACGCTGTGCGCGCGGAACCTGCTCGCCGGCGTGAAGGGTGAACGGCTGCCGCACTGCGTGAACCCGGACGTGTACGGATAGCGATAGCGGGAACCTTACGACCCGCGCACGATCGTCGCTTTGGTCGCCGTGTGGACCCGATACAGTTCGTATCTCAGACGCGGCCCGACGCGCGCCGTGAACGGTGTGCGGGCCGCATACAGGTTCGGAATCGTTTTGACGCGGATCGCGTCGTCTTCCACCAGTTCCGCGACCAGTTCCATTTTGTCGGGATCCGGCGGCACGTGATAGCCGCCGGTCTGCGGGCGCTCGCCGACGGGCACGAGCAGCCAATCGCCGGCCTCGAAGCGCGCGCCGCGAGCGTCGACGAGTTTCATCCCTTCGCGTTCGGCGTAGTATTGGAACCCCCAATGGCCGAGGACGTGCGTCGTCCCGACGCCTCGCGTGATCGCGGCGGCGCGCCGGGGGATTGAGCGCTCCGCGGTGGCGTCGAACCCGTCAAGCGCCGCGACGGCGGCGCCGAACCCCAGGCCGAAGGCGACGCCACGGACGGTGAGTCCCGACGTTCGCGCGAGCAGCAGGACGAGCGGCACCGTGACGCCGAGCACGCGCCGGCCGGCGGGGAAGGGCGACACGGCGAAGTAGACGAGCAATTCGAGAACGAGCCAGCCGGCAAGCGCGCGGGTTTCCCACGACGCGGTTCGAAGGAAACCGTTCGTGATCGAGGCTCGGAGCGCGGGCAGGAGCGCGCCGCCACCGAGGACGACGAGGGCGACGCCGATGAGCGTCGAGGCGCCGGGCACGGGGAGGAACGCGATGGCGAGCAACAACGCCGCGAATGCGAACGCGGAGCATCGGTAGGCCAGCGCTCGCCCGGCCCAGCCCGCCGTGAGGCCGAGATGACCGAGCAGGGCGACGGCGAGGGCGATCTTGGTCTGAGCGTTCGTCTCCTTCGCATAGCCAAAGGTGTGGAACAGGAAATGCGAGCGGCCGTGCGCGGAGTAAACGAACGCCTCCCACGCCGCGAAGCCGGCGAGGCCGACGGCGACGGCGAGGCCCGCGAAGCGGAGCCGGTCCCGCGCGTGGCCGATCCAGAGAAGGACGGCGGGCAGGGCGAGGACGGAGAACTTCGTCTGCAGCGCGAGCGCGGTCGCGAGGCCCGCCGCGAGGGCCCAGGGCCAGCGGCGATGCGCGTCCATTCCGCGCAGGGCGAGCGCGATGGCGGCGAGTTGCAGGGCGAGCGCGGGCAAATCCAGCATGAGGTTGAAGAACGGCAGCGCGCCGGGTCCGACGGTCAACATGGCGGCGACCGCGCCGGCCGACGCGGGGGCGAACCGCCGCGCGAGCGAGCGCGCCGCGAACGCGAGCACGGCCGCGAACGGAAAGAGCCAGAGCTTGAGCGCGAGGAGGTCTTCGCCGAGGATCGCCATGCCGAGCGCGAGCCAGTAGGGCAGCACCGGGGGCATCACGCACTCGATCGCCGGCCGCGGCGCGTCGTACCAGAACAGCTCGAACCCGTAGGGCGCGAGCGGGTCGGCCGCGAGGTGCCGGGCGAAGATCAGGAACGCGGTATCGTCGACGACCACCGGTTTCGCGGCGTTCGCGAGCGTCAGCGCGGCCGCGAGGACGAGCGGGTGCCGCGCGAACGGTTTGAGTCGATCGAGCATGGGGCGCATCGCAATTTCGGACGGCTCCATGAGGGCCAGAATTGGTCGAGCGCGTCAAGGCCGACCGGGTCGGGTAGAATGCCCGTATTCGACCGGAGGTTTGGGAACGCATGGGGGAATTCGAGGGCGCCGCGCTGCGCGTGTTCCTGCTGGGTTCGCTTCCCTTCGAGGAGTATCTCGCGTTCCAGCGGCGGCTCGCGTACGAGGTCGGCGGAGAGCCGGAGCTGGCGTCGCTCGTGGTGTGCGAACACCCGCCGCTCGTGACGATCGGCCGCGACGGCAGCCGGAGGCACGTGCGCCTCGCGCCGGAGGCGATGGCCGGCCGCGAATGGCGCCAGCGCTACGTCGCCCGCGGCGGCGGCACGATGCTCCACGTCTCCGGCCAAGTCTGCGCGTATCCCATCCTGCCGCTGGCGAGCCTGCGGCGCACGCCGGGCGAGTACTTGAACGAACTCCTTGAGGCCGCCCGCGGCGTGGTAGCGTCCTACGGCGTCGACGCCGCGATCGACGCCGAGCGACCCGGCCTGCGCGTCGGCGACCGCCGTATCGCGCACGCCGGCATCGCCGTCCGTTCCGGCGTCACCGCGTTCGGACTCGTTTTCAACGTCTGCCCGGACCTCGAACTGTTCGAGTCGATTCATTGCGATGGCGACCCGAATCCGATGACGTCGCTCGAACGCGAAAGCCCGCGCCGTGTCCGCCTCGCCGGCGCCCGCGTCGAACTCGCCGACGCGATCGCCGCCCGCTTCGGCTACTCTCGACAAACCGTCCTCCATTCGCACAACAACCTCCATGCGAACGCTCACCGTCGTTGACCGCCCCGAACGCCACCCGATCGGTGCCCGCCGCCTGCCCGATTGGCTCAAGCGCCCGCTCCCGGCCGGCAACGAGAACTTCTTCACCGAATCGCTCCTGCGCGACCTCAAGCTCGAAACCGTCTGCGAGAACGCCCGCTGTCCGAACCGGCCCGAGTGCTATTCGCGCCGCACCGCCACGTTCATGGTGCTCGGCAACGTCTGCACGCGCCCCTGCGGCTTCTGCTCCGTGCCCCGCGGCGAAACGCAGCCGCTGGAGGACGACGAACCGGCGCGCGTCGCGGAGGCGGCCGTACGGCTGGGGTTGAAGCACGTCGTCATCACGTCCGTGACGCGCGACGACCTGCCCGACGGCGGCGCCGACCACTTCGCCCGCTGCGTCGTGGCCGTCCGCGAGCGCACCGGCGCGGCCGTCGAAGTGCTGACGCCCGACTTCCTCGGCGATGCGGCCGCCATCGACCGCGTGCTCGACGCCAGCCCGGACGTCTTCAACCACAACCTGGAAACCGTCCCCCGGCTCTACCGGCGCGTGCGCGGCCGGGCCGAGTACCGCCGCAGCTTGGACCTGCTCGAACGGGTGAAGACGCGCCGGCCGGACATCGTGACGAAGGCGGGGCTGATGCTCGGCCTCGGCGAAACGACGGACGAGCTGCTCGACGTGTTCGCCGACCTGCGCGCGATCGCGTGCGACGTGCTGACGCTCGGCCAGTACCTCGCGCCGACGCTCAAGCATATCCCGGTGGCGCGATACGTGCCGCCGGCGGAGTTCGACGAGTTGGCCGCCCGCGCCCGCACGCTGGGGTTTCGGCAGGTGGTGGCCGGGCCGTACGTGCGCTCCAGCTACCACGCGGACGACATGGTGCCGCATTGAGCCGCGCGCCGATCGTCCTGCCCGACCTCGGCAGTCCGAATTGCCGGCTGAGCCTGTGGCTCGTCCGCGTCGGCGAGCGGGTGCGCGAAGGGGACCGCGTGGCCGAAGTCGCCTTCCCCGGCGCGATCGTGGACGTGTCCGCCCCGATCGACGGAGTCGTTCGCGAACGATTCGTCCAGCCCGGCGATGCTCTCGCGGTCGGCCAGACGCTCGGCACCATCGAACCGACGGACCCCTGATGCCCGAACCGCTCTTCCTCTCGCTCGACGGCATCGACGGCACCGGCAAATCGACGCAGGTCCGCCGGCTCGTCGACGCGCTCCGCGCCGGCGGGGCGCGCGTGACCGCGTGCGTCGACCCCGGCGGCACCGACCTCGGCGCGAAGCTCCGTGAAATCCTCCTCCACGGCAGAACCACCGCGATCGACGCCCGCGCCGAGGCGCTCCTGTTCATGGCGAGCCGGGCCGAACTGGTCGCGAGCGTGATCCGGCCGGCGCTCGCGCGCGGCGAAGTCGTCGTGTCCGATCGCTTCCTACTCGCGAACGTCGTGTACCAGGGGCACGCCGGCGGGTTGGACCCGGCGGAACTGTGGTCCGTCGGCCGGTTCGCGACGGGCGGACTGCTGCCGGACCTCGCCATCGTATTCGACTTGCCGGTGCCGGTCGCGCGGACGCGGCGCGGCCGGCCGGCGGACCGGATCGAGAGTCGAGGCGCCGACTACGACGAGCGCGTGCGAGCCGGCTATCTCGCCGAGGCGCGGGCGAATCCGGCCGGCATCGCCGTCGTGGACGCGTCGCCGGACGCGGACGCCGTGCACGCGGCGACGCTCGCGCTCGTGCGGCCCCTGCTCGCGGCGCGGGGGCACCCGGCATGAGCTGGTCGAGCCTCCACGGCCACGACGCCGCCCGCGACCAGCTTCGCACCGCGTACCGGCGCGGGCGGATGGCGCACGCCTATCTCTTCTGCGGCCCGTCGGGCGTGGGGAAACGCCGCTTCGCCCTCGAATTCGCGAAGGCGCTCCTGTGCGAGGCGCCGCCGGACGTCCTGACCGCGTGCGACCGCTGCTCCGCCTGCGTGCAGGTGGCCGCCGGCACGCACCCCGACTGCGCGTTCGTCCGCAAGCCGGACGACAAGCAGGAACTGCCGGTCGATACGATTCGCGGGCTGATCGCGGCGCTGGGGTTGAAGCCGACGCGTGGATCGCGGAAGGTCGCTGTGGTCGAGGATGCGGACGACTTCAACGCCGAGTCGGCGAACGCGTTCCTGAAGAGCCTGGAGGAACCGCCGCCGGGCACGACGATCGTGCTGCTCGCGACCTCGGCGGACGCGCAGCTCGCGACGATCCGTTCGCGGTGCCAGGTGGTGCCGTTCCCGCCGCTGTCCGACGCCGCGCTCGAACGGGTGCTGGCGGACCACGGCGTGCGCGACCGCGCGACCCTCGACCGGTTGTTGAAGCTCGCCGCCGGCAGCGCCGAGCGGGCGCTCGCGCTGAACGATCCGGCCGTGCTGGACCTGCGCGCCGCGATGCTCGCGTTCCTGTCGTCGTCGAAGCCGCAAAGCGCGCCGATGCTGGAGGTGTGGGCGAAATTCATCGAGGACGCGGGGAAGGACTCGGCGGCGCAGCGCCGGCGGGCGTCCGCGGCGCTCGGGTTGGCGGTGGACCTGATCGCGACCGCGCTGCGGTTGGCGCTGGGAGGGGACGTTGCCGGGCTTGAACAGGCGGACGCCGACCAGCTCCGCCGCTGCGCCGAACGCGTCGGCGCCGACGGACTGATGGAACTGCTCGATCGCTGCGTCGATGCCGACCACCTCGTCGACCGCCGCGTGCAGCTCGTGCTGCTGACGGAACTGGTGGTCGAAAAGTTCGGCCGCGCCGTCGCCCTGGCCGTCACCGATCGTCGATGACCTCGCCGCCGTTGATGGTGATGTAGGCCTTCAACGTCGCTTCGGGCATCTTCGCGCTCAGGCTTCGCACCGTTCCATCCCCGAACAGTGCTTGAAAGCGATCCTTCACAAGCAGCCCGCCCTTGATCGCCACTTTGCCTTTCGGATCGAATGGAATGTCGTTCGGTTCGGTCCACACGCACGCATCGTCGGCCTCGATGCAGAGAAAAGAATTCGACAGACCATCCGTCACCCAGGCAAAGCTCGAAGCCGGGGTGTTCTGTTCCATCATGATCGCGCGGATACTATTTCTTTTCATCGGACTGATGAACGAGCGGTAATGCGTCATTCCCGGCTTCTCGGTCTTGACTCCCGGAAGCGAGTAGAACACGGGCATCTTTGCGATCAATTTCTTGTTATTTTCGCTATCCCACGGTTCGTCGAGTTTGAACTCCTTGTACAGTTCGTTCTGTTCCATTTGCGGCAGGATGTGGACGCGCCAGCTTAGGAGTGGCTTGCCGGCCTTGTCGTAGGTGTTCGAGGCCAGTCGATTGTTCGCATCGTGGTAACTGTGGAATCCAAGCCCAATCTGCTTGAGATTGTTGGAGCTGATGGAGCGGATCGCGGCGTCGCTCGCGGTGCCGGGCAGGTCGGCCAGCAGCTTCGCCGACTCCGCGCCGAGGTCGAACGTCGCGGCCACCGTCACGTCGTTGTCGGCCTGCTTCACCGTGGCCGCGTTCATCGTCTTCGCCAAGAGCACCAGCACCTTCGCCATCGCGGAGTCGTCGCCCTCCATGCGGCGCATCCGCTTGACTTCCTCGCCGAGGCCGAGCGCCGCCAGCGTCTTGAGGGCCGTGGCCGTCTCCTGCGCGTCGGCGGCCCATTGCTTGCCGGCGAAGCCGGCGACGACGTGCAGCTTCGCCGCGTCCTTCTCGAGCGTCACGGAGCCGACGACCGAATCCGCCTTCAGGAGCGAGGCGGCCTCGTTCGGCACCGGTTCCACTTCGGCGATCCGCCGCACGCCGGACATGTTCAACGAGAACGCCAGCGGTTTCGTCGCGGCGAGGGCGATGCCGTCGCTGAGCTGGCCGGTCGCCTCCGCCGATTTCAGCAGGTCCTTCGGGTTCGGCGCGTTCTCGGCCTTCACGTCGAAGTTCCGCACCGGCGACAGCACCAGCGTGCGGTCGTCCACGAACGCCAGGATCATCTGCTGGCGGTTGACGTAGTGCGAGGCGCCGACCTTGCCCGACGGCGGCGGCAGCTTCTCGCCGGGGGCGCGCCTTCCCACGAGCGCCTTCGCCTCGTCGATCGAATAATATTCGCCCGCCTTCAGGATCGCGGCCGCGTCCAGCGGCTTCGCCGACGTCAGCAGGATGAGCGGCTCCGGCTCCGGCACGCGGCGCACGCCCGGTTCGATCGCCGGCACCGGCACCACCACCGTCGCCCGCGCCAGGTCCGACAGTTCCAGCCCCGTCGCCTTCTTGTACGACGCCGCGGCTCCCGATTTCAGCAGCGAATCCCACTGCCCGCGCAGCGCCGGATGCTTCGCCGCCTCGGCCGCGTTCACCGACGCGAACCCCAGCGCGTCGTTCGGCACGCTCGCGAGTTCCTTCGGGAGGTCCGCCGCCCGACCCGGCGCGGCGAGGGCGATCAGCAGCAATCCGACGGCGACGCGGTTCATGATTCGCTCCGAAGACGGGTGGCCCGACAACCGCGTGTCAGTGTAATGGCCTGCGGCGTCCCGCTCAAACGAATCGTGGAGAAAATCCGATGCCCACCGTCGCGGACCTCGCCGGCTATCTGGAACGGTTCGCCCCCACGCGCTCGGCCGCCGAGTGGGACAATGTCGGCCTGCTGCTCGGCGACGCCGCCGCGCCGGCGGATCGTGTCCTGACCTGCCTCACGGTCACGGCCGACGTCGTCGCCGAAGCCGTCGCCGAGCGGGCGCAGCTGATCGTATCGCACCATCCGGTGCTCTTCCGCGCGGTGAAGAAACTCACCGGCCACACGCCCGACGGCCGGCTGCTCCTGCCGCTCCTGCACGCCGGCATCGCGGTCTACTCTCCGCACACCGCCTTCGACAACTGCGCCGGCGGCATCAACGATTCCCTCGCCGCCCGCCTGGGATTGACGGACGTGCGCCCCCTGCGGCCCGGCGCGCCCGCGAAGCAATACAAGCTCGTCGTCTTCGTTCCCGACGCCGACCTCGCGAAGGTTTCGGATGCGCTCTTCGCCGCCGGGGCGGGGCGCATCGGCCAGTACGAACAGTGCAGCTATCGGTTGAACGGCGTCGGCACATTCTTCGGCGGCGATGCGACGAATCCGTCGATCGGGCAGAAGGGCCGGCGCGAGGAGGTGGCCGAGTGGCGGTTGGAGGTGCTGGTGCCGGAGGCGAGCCTCGGCCCCGCGCTCTGCGCGATGCGGGCGGCGCACAGCTACGAGGAGCCGGCGTTCGACGTCTATCCGTTGCACACGCGGGATGCGATCGCGACGCACGGCGAAGGGCGAATCGGCGAATTGGCCGAGGCGACGCTCGGCGAGCTAGCGCGGCGGGCGAAGGGGCGACTCGGCGCGCGTTGCGTGCAGATCGTGGGCGACGCGAACCGACCGGTGCGGCGGCTCGCGATCGCGTGCGGGGCGGCCGGCGAATTCCTCACCGACGCGATCCGCGCGAAGGCGGACGCCTTCCTCGTCGGCGAAGTCCGCTTCCACGAGGCGCTCGCCGCCGAGGCGGCCAATGTCGGGTTGATCGTGCCGGGCCATTACGCGACGGAACGGCCGGCGGTGGAGGAGTTGGCCGAGCGGCTGGCGCGGGAGTTCCCGGCCGCGACCGTTTGGGCCAGCCGCCGCGAACGCGATCCGTTCGCGATTTCGTAGGGATTCGCCTTTACAGCGTCGCGGCGGCCGGGTATCAATCGCCTCCCACGGCCAGGGAGGGCCGCCCGCATGACGCGCCTCAAGTTCGCGCTCGCCCTGGTTTTCGCCGCCGGATTGCTCGGTTGGGCGCTCTCGCGTTCCGGCAAGACCGCCGGCGCGGCCGAGGCTCCCGTCGCCGCCTTCGGCGAAAACACCGAAGACGTCGCCCAGCACCGCTGGGTCCACAACGCCCCGCGCCACTGGCGCTCGCTCGTCGTCAAACGCTGACGTGTCTTAACGCCGGATCGCCCGCAGGGCGATGCGGCCGTCGGGAACCGCGAAGGTCCAGACGACTTCGTTCTTCGGCGTCACCTCGCGGATGCCGCCCTGGCTCTGATCGCTGACGAGCGTATTGCCGTTCGGCAGCCGCTCCGCCATCGCGGCGTTGGCGAGTTGGTACGTCCAAACCGGGTCCTTTTTGCCGGCCTTCGCGTCGTACTCCGCCACGCGGCTCTGCTCCGCGATCAGCACGCGTTCGTCCGCCAGCACCTGCATCCGCGCACTGTAGTAGCCGAGCATGCCGGTGGTGAGCGGCGTGCCGATCTCTTTCCAATTCGCGTCGAGTTTGACGATCTTGCCGATCCGGTTGTTCTGATTCCGAAGTAGAAGGAACGTCGTCCCGGCGTCGTCGCGCTTGATGTCCACGATCTGGTCGGCGTTCGCGTTGTACTTTTTGCCGGTCTCCTTCCAATCCTTGTCGTATTCGACGGCGGTTTGCTGGAAGGCGACGAGCGTGTTGCCGCCGGCGAGCTTGTGGAAGCCGAACGGCTGGCCGTAATTCTGGGAATTGAAGACGTTGACCTGGTTCCCCAGCGCGTCGCGCTCCATGATGCGGTTGTATTGCTGCTCGAGGACGAGGGTGTTTCCGTTGGGCAGCGGGGCAATGTCGGCGGGGCAGTAGATGCCGCCGTAGCGCCACTTGCGGGTCATGTCGGGGCCGAGTTCGCCGACGATCGCCTGGGCGTAGCCGACTTGGTCCGCGGAGAGCAGCAGGAGGTTGCCGGTGGTCGTCGGCTTGTACGCGAACTTGGCGAGGTCGCGCGACGCCTTGGCGCCGGCCCACCAGGCCTTCCATTCGTCGCGGGCCTTTTCGAGGTCGGATTTCGCCGGGCCCATCTTGGCTTTCGGCGAAGCGGGTCCGGCGAGTTGGAGCAGGAAATCCTCGATCTGCCAGAGCCGGCCACGCGTCGCGTCGGGCAGCAGGTCGATCAGCGGCGCCACCGATTCGGCGTCGTGCAGCTTCGTCGCGAGGGTGTAGGTGGCCTCGAAGCGGATTTCCACATCCGTCTCGGTCGGCAGGATGGCGCGGACGGCTTTGGCCGCCTCGGCGGCGAGGTCGCGGTTCGCGGCGGCGCCGTTCAGGAGCGCCACCACCGCGGCGCAGCGGCGGATCTGGGATTTGTCGGCCAGCGCCGCCGTCAGCGCCGGATCGAGCTTGCCGTCGCGGATGGCGAGGCCGCCGAGCGCGGCGCGGATGTCCTCCTCCACCACCTTCGTGTCGCTCATCGGCAGGAACGCCACGAGCGTGGCGGCCGCCTGCGGCGGCTTCAGCGCCGCGAGCGCCCGCGCCGCCGCCGCCGCCACCGCCGCGTGCGGCGTCTTCTCGATCTTCTTCAACAACTCCGCCGCCCGGTACGCGATCTCGGGGTCGTCGTTCGACTGCGATGTGCGCCGCAGGATGCCGATCGCCCCGGCCCCGAACTTCTCCGCCTCCAGCCCCGCCGTCATCCGCTTCTCGAAGTTTTCGTCGCCGAAGCGGCCGATGATCGCCTGCAGGGCCGCGAGATCGGCGTCGTTGAGCGTCCGATCCTTGAAGTACTTCATGAGGCCGGCGGGGTCGTCCGGCTTCAGGTTCATCGATTCGAGCGCCTTCTTGTCGTTCGGCGCGTCGGTCGCCTTTTTGCCTACGAGGCCGGGGAGGGCGATCTTGATTTGCGAGCGGCCGGACGCCAACGACAGGGCGACCAGGCCGAAGGCCAGGAGAATACGCGCGGCGGACATGGAGGCAAACCCCCGGAACGGTTGCGGTTTTCGGTCAGTTTATGCGGCCGCGGCTCCCTTTTCGCCGGGGAAACGTAACGGACACGGATTTTTCGTTTCCGTTGACGGCGGTCGCCCCGATCCTATAACAGCAGTTCGAAAAAATCGGCCCCGATACGCGAGAACGTTCCATGGCGGTTCCCAAACGGCGCACGTCGAAGTCCAAGCAAGGCATGCGGCGCAGCCACCACCACCTGAAAACCAAGGGCGTCCAGTACTGCCCCCGCTGCAACGAGCCGGTGCTGCCGCACCGCGTCTGCGGGAACTGCGGCTTCTACCAGGGCCGCGACGCCCTCGTGATCAAGACCGCCGCGGCCGCCGAAGGAAGCTGACCCATGCGGATCGCTCTGGACGCGATGGGGGGCGACCACGGCCCCGCGCCGAACGTCGCCGGGGCGATCCAGGCCCTCCAGGCCGCGCCGGACCTCTCCGTCGTGCTCGTCGGGGACGAAGCCGTCCTCCGCCCCGCGCTCGCCGCCGCCGGCGACCACCCCGCCGACCGCCTCGAGATCCTCCACGCCTCGCAATCGGTCGGCATGAACGAGAAGCCGGCCGAAGCGATGCGCGCCAAGCCGGACAACTCCATCGCGAAGTGCTGGGGCCTCGTCGCCAAGAAGCAGGTCGACGGCCTCGTCTCTGCCTTGAACACCGGCGCTGTCGTCGCCGCCGGACTCTTCCTCCGCAAGTTCCTCAAGTGCGTCCACCGCCCCGGCATCGCCACCGTCATGCCGACGGCCAAGGGCCGTTGCGTCATCATGGACGTCGGCGCGAACGTCTTCCCCAAGCCCCGCCACCTCCTCGAATACGGCGCGATGGGGTCCGTCTTCGCCAAGCACATGCTCGGCGTCGAACGCCCCACCATCGGCCTCATGAACGTCGGCGAGGAGGAGGGCAAGGGCCACGACCTCTCGCAGGAAGCGTTCGGCCTCTTCCGCGGTAGCTCCCTCAACGACCGCTTCGTCGGCAACATCGAAGGCCGCGACATCCACTCCGGCAAGGTCGACGTCGTCGTGACCGACGGGTTCGTCGGCAACGTCATCATCAAGCTCTCGCAGGGCCTCTTCGAGTTCGTCATGGGCATGGTCGGCAAGGAAGTGGTCGGCGCGCTCTCCGTCGAAGCCGACAAGGCCAAGCAGGCCATCCATGGCCTCGTCCAGAAATACCACTACAGCGCCTTCGGCGGCGCCCCATTGCTCGGCGTCGAGGGCGTCTGCATCATCTGCCACGGGTCGTCGAAGGACCGGGCCATCGCGAACGCCATCGGCGTCGCCGCCCAGGACGTGCGCGTGAAGCTGAACGAGAAGATCGTCGCCGAGTTGGAAACGCTCCCCACCGCCGAGTAATCCCATGCCGCGAACCGCATTCCTCTTCCCGGGTCAAGGCGCGCAAACCGTCGGCATGGCCGGCGCCCTCTGCGACGCGTCCCCCGCCGCGAAAGCCCTCTTCGACCGCGCCTCGGCCCTGCTCGGCTACGACCTGCTCCACGTCTGCGTCCACGGCCCCGCCGAGCGCCTCAACGCCACCGACGTCAGCCAGCCGGCGATATTCGTCGCCATCCTCGCGGCGATCGAACAACTCCGCGCGACCGACCCGGCGGCCGAGGCGGCCGTCGTCGCCACAGCGGGGCTGAGCCTCGGCGAGTACACGGCGCTCGCGTTCGCCGGCGCGATCGGCTTCGAGGACGGCTTGAAGGTCGTGAAGGCGCGGGGCGAGGCGATGCAGGCCGCCGCGCTCGCGACCCCCAGCGGCATGGCCAGCATCATCGGCCTGGACGCCGGCGAGGTCGAAGCCCTCGTCGCCGAGGCGCGGCCCGCGGGCGTCATCGAAGTCGCGAACCTGCTCTGCCCCGGCAACACCGTCGTTTCGGGTTCCGCCGCCGCCATCGACGAAATCTGCCGGATCGCCGAGTCGCGGAACCTGCGCGCGATCCGCCTCGCGGTCGCCGGGGCGTTCCACACGAGCCTCATGAAGCCGGCGGACGAACGGCTCGCCGACGCGCTCGCCGGCATCGACGTGAAGCCGCCGCGCGTGCCCGTTTGGTCGAACGTCGACGCGAAGCCTCACGCCGACCCGGCCGAGATCCGCGGCCTGCTCGTCAAACAGGTATTGTCGCCCGTGCGATGGGAAGAGTCGCTGCGAGGCCTGCTCGCCGACGGCGTCGACAAGTTCTACGAGATCGGCCCCGGCCGCGTCCTCGCCGGGCTGCTGAAGCGAGTGAACCGCAAGTCCGAGATCGTGAATATCACGGCCTAAGGCGCCTGCGCCCGCGTCGTGCCCTTCGGCACGATCACCGCCACGTCCGCCAGGCCCCACGGCGTCGCGCCGATCAACTTCTGCCACACCGTCTTCGTCGGCCGGTCGAAGCTCAACGACTCCGCCACCTCCAACGACTCCGGCATCGCCTCCCGGAACGCGTCGAACGAGTGCCGATGCGTGAACAAGATGACCGTCCGCGGCCGGTGGTGCATGTCCACCATCAGTTGGTTCACGTCCTTGCTGCGGACTCGATCGAAGTCGGCGCGATGGGTGTAGAACGCCACCGAATCGCAGTTGCGGGGATACGTGACGACCGGCGTTCCGGGATCGGACACGTAGGGCGCGACGCGGTCCGGCTCGCCGAACGGCGAGCGCGCCAGCGCGTAGGCCGGCAGGATCCACGTGTGGAATGCGAAGATCAGAATCGCGAATCCGCCGATCAACGCCTTCGTGATCGGGGAACGATTCCATTTCGACCTCGCCACGTATTCGCCGAGCGCGAGGCACAGGAACGGGAACGCCGGCAGAATGTACGTCGGCAGCTTCGACCCCGACACGCTGAAGAACGCGACGCACCAGAGGCCGGCGATCAGCCAGAACCCGCCGGCGGCGGTGCGCCCTTCGCCGGAGCGGAACAACAGGTCGCGAAAGTACGGCACAACGAGGAGCGTGCCCGGCAGCAGTCCGCCGATCAGGATCGGCGCGTAGTACCAGACCGGTTGCAGGTGGTCGAACGGCTGCACGAACCGCATGACGTTGTGGTCCCAGAAGAAGTACGTCAGAAACACGGGTTCGCGGAAATAGATCGCGACATACCACGGCACGTTGAGGCCGAGGACGATTCCGAAGAAGAGGGCGAGGTTTCGCCAGCCGACGGCGAGGGTGGAGGCCGAAAGCCAGGCGAACGCGACCAGCGGCGGGAAGAGCAGGATTTCCGCGATGGGGCCTTTCGTGAGGAATCCGAGGCCGGACGCGATCGCCGAAGCGATCCACCAGCCGAGCTTCAATCGGCCGGTTCGCACGGCCTCGAAGCCGCCCAGGACCGAGAGCGTCACGCAGAGCGTCAGCAGGCCGTCGAGCAGGAGCAGCCGCGCGACCGAGAGATAGCCGGGTGCGACTGTCAGCAACAGCGCCGCCCAGAGCGCGGCACGCTCGCCCACCGAGCGCCGGCCGATCAGGTAGACCGCCAGAATCGTCAGGTGGACGCAGAGCGCCGGCACCAGCCGGGCCGACGACTCCGAGACGCCGAAGAGCGAATAACTCAGCTTCACCAGCCAGTACATGAGCGGCGGCTTGTCGAGGTATGGCTCGCCCTGCAGCGTCGGTACGACCCACTCGCCGCGATCGAGCATCTCCTTCGGGATCTGCGCGTAGCGGCCTTCGTCCGGTTCGAGCAGGTGGAAGGATCGTTCGGGGTAGAGCAGGAACGCCGGCAGGAGCAGCACGAACGCGAGCGACTGCCAGCGCACGCCCGTCGGCGCCGCGGACGCGCCGGGGAATAGGACGGTCCGCCAGAGGAACGACAGCCAGGCGGGCAGCGAGCGCGGGGATTCGGCCGTCGTCATGCGGGTCCTCCGGGAACGCCGGAGGATACGGCCGCGCGCGATCGGCGGTCAACGCGAAGTGGCGCCGATGCCGCGCGGTTCCGCTTGTCGCGCGGCGGTGGGATTCGGTACTCTTTCCCGATGCAAACCCCGAACGATCGCGCGGGCGCCGAGCTGGCCGCGCTGGTGGAACGGCTCTCCGGCGCCCCGCACAACGAGCGCGTCGCCGTGCTCGAGAAACTCCTCGGCACCGCCGCCTGCCGGCAGATCGGCGTCTACCCGTTCCCGCCCGGCTGGAAACTCTCCGTCGTCATCCCGGTCTTCAACGAGGAGCGCTGGCTCGACGGCCTCGTGAAGCGCGTCCAGGCCGTCGACATGCCGAAGGAACTGATCCTCGTCAACGACAAGAGCACCGACGGCACGCCCGCGATTCTCGACCGGATCGCGAAGGAGTACGACAACGTCCGCGTCTTCCACCAGCCGAAGAACATGGGGAAGGGGGCCGCGCTCCGCGAGGGGTTCAAGCACTGCACGGGCGAAGTCGTGATCGTGCAGGACGCCGACTGGGAGTACGACCCCGCCGAATATCCGAAACTCGTCCAGCCGATCCTCGACGGCCAGGCCGACGTCGTCTTCGGTTCGCGCTTCATCGGCGAGAAGCACCGCGTCCTCTACTTTTGGCACTCGCTGGCGAACCACGGCCTCACGCTGCTCTCGAACATCTTCACCGACCTGAACCTCACCGACATGGAGACCTGTTACAAGGTCTTCCGTCGCGAGGTGATTCAGAGCCTGGATTTGAAATCGGACCGTTTCGGTTTCGAACCGGAAGTGACCGCGAAGGTGGCGCGGAAGGTGAAGGGCCAATTCAAGTGGCGTGTCTTCGAAGTGCCGATCAGCTATTCGGGTCGCACCTACGCCGAAGGGAAGAAGATCGGTCTGAAGGATGCGTTCAACGCGCTGTGGTGCATCATCCGGTTCAAGCTTCGGGATTGAGACCGCGATTGACGCGTTCGTTCGCAAGATGATATTTTCGCCCCGGTTCCGGGGGCTGCGATGGTTCCGTTACTGCGAGCAATTCGAGCAGGGGCGCTTCGGCCGAATTCCCTCGGTCCGTGGCGGCCGCCGGTCGAGTGGGGATTGTTCCTGCTCGCGATCGGGATGGCGGCCGCGATCGTGTGGGGCCAACTGCGCATCACCGGACCGCTGACGTTGCTCGCGCTGACGGTCGTCGCGTCGCGCTGGAACGCCATCGACCGCGCGACCGCCGCGCGGCGGATCGGCGTGCTCGCCGCCACCGTCCTCGTCGCGTACCTGCTTCGGAAATACGCCCCCAGCCTCGTCGCGCACCGCGTCGGGCGTCTTTCGCTCGTGGTCGGCGTCGGCCTGACGGCGCTGCTCTCGATGCCCGTGGAACTGCTGCATCGAATCCGCGACCTGCACGAACGGCTGCGGCACGAGCCGCGGTCCCGCGCCGCCTCGCTGGTTGCGCTCTTCGGCGTCGCGCTCCCGTCCGCCTACTTCTACTCGACGACCACCCTCCACGTCTGGACCGGCGACACCATGCCGCTGGTGCCGACCGTCGTGCGCATGGCGACGCACGGCGAGCGCGAACTCTCGGCGTTCCTGCCCGGCGCCGGCCTCTATCGCTGGGACGCGTGCGGTCCGGGGCGGCCGTACTTCACGCGCGAGGTGCCCGGCCGGCCGGGCGTCTATTCCACCTATCCGGCCGGAATGGAAGCGTTCGTATGGCCGACGGTGCTCGTCTTGAAGGCAACCGGCCTCGATCTGATGAACGACGACCTGCACCTGCAGATCGAAAAATGGACCGCGTCGCTGCTCGCCGGCGCGTCGCTCGCGCTCTTTTACCTGATCGCGCTCCACCTCGGTTCGCCGGCCGGGGCGCTCGCCGTGACCTGGCTCCTCGCCACCGGGTCGGTCTTCGCGTCCACGCTCGGAATGCTCGTCTGGCAGCAGGGCGGCATTGTGTTCTGGATGCTGCTCGCGCTCGCCGTCGAATTCCGAACCGACGGCAAACCGGGCGGGAAAGGCTTGCTTCTCCAGGCGCTCGCGTGCGGGTGGATCCTCGCGTGCCGTCCTTCGGCGGTGACGTTCCTGGTGCCGTTCGGCCTGTGGGTCCTCTTGCGGGACCGGAGGCGAGGCATTCTCTTGCCGCTGCTCGCGCTCCTCGCGTACCTGCCGTGGGCGGGGATGTACTGGTCGATCTACCGCAATCCGTTCGGCCCCTCGATGGGGTTCCTGAGCGAGCGCTGGAATTTCGGCGAGGATATTCCGGGCGTGTTGTTCAGCCCCGGTCGCGGCCTGTTCATGTTTCAACCGCTGCTGATGCTCGCGTTCCTGCAACCGTTCCTCAAGTCGAACGAATCGTCTCGCACGCCGGCCGGCTGGGTGCCGTGCGTGCTCGGCGTCGTCGGGTTGCACGTGCTGCTCATCGGGTCGTGGCCGTGCTGGTGGGGCGGCTACTGCTACGGTTCGCGGCTCGTCGCGGAGTGCGTGCCGTTGCTCGCGCTCTTCGCCGTACGGCCGGCCGGGCACCTGCTCTCTCGCCCCTACGGCTGGCTCGGCCTCGCGCTCCTCGCGGCGATCGGATTGGCGATTCATACGCCGTGCCTGTACCATGACGCGTGGCTCTGGAACGCGTTTCCGCTTCCGGCCGACGCCCATCCCGAACGGATGTGGGACTGGCGGCACCCGCCGTTCCTCTACGGCCTCGTCCCGAACCCGTGACCCGCCATGGCGCGCGAGAAACCGATCCCGGCCAAGCTCCACGAACTGACGCCGGGCCAGCCGCCCGCCGATTTCTTCGCCCTGCTCGCCGAGAAGCAACTCGTCACCGCGCGCGGGCGGACCTTCTACAAGTGCAAGTTCCGCGATCGCCGGCGGACCGTCGAGTGCGCCGTCTGGGGCGATTCCCCGCTGTTCGCCGATTGCGAACGCGCCTGGACCGTCGGCACGATCTACAAGCTGCGGGCGCACTACTCGGAGCACGAACGCTACGGGCCGGCGATCGAGGTGTTCGCGATCCGCGAATCGACGGCCGACGACGGGCTGAACCCCGCCGACTTCTCCCTTCGCTCGCGGCACGATCCCGACAAGCTCTTCGCCGAACTCGTCGGCATCGCCAACGACGAAATCCGGGACGCGCCCCTGCGGCAACTCGTGCTGAACCTCTACGAGGCTCACGCCCCGGCGCTCAAGCGATTGCCCGCCAGCCCGCGCGCCTTTTATCCCTTCCCCGGCGGCTGGCTCGAACACGTCCTCCACGTGGCGCGGAACTGCCTCTGGCTCGCGGACCAATACGCGGCCCGCTTCCCGGACCTGCAGCCGTTCAATCGCGACCTCGTGGCGGCCGGGGCGCTCCTGCACGAGATCGGCCGCGTCGCGGAGTTGCCCTCGGACGCGGAGTCGCCGGAGCCGACGGTCGACGGGCAACTCTTCGGCGCCGTCATCCTCGGCCGGGACCTCGTGCGCGAAGCGGCGCGGGCCGTGCCCGACCTGGACGCGGAACTCCTGCGATTGCTCGACCACTTGCTGCTGGCGTATCTGACGAAACCGGAATGGGGATCGCCGCGGCTGCCGATGATTCCCGAAGCGCTGATCCTGCACAACGCCGACGACCTGGACGCGAAGTTCGAGATGTACGCGCGGCACCTCGTGAACGATCAAAAAACCGGACCGATCACGGAGATCGATCCGGTGTTGAAGCGGCCCTTGTTGAAGGGGCGAACGAAGTAGTCGTCAGCGGGCGATGACGCCGGAAAGCGGGCTGTAGGAGGCGCCGGTGAACGGGTTGTAGTAGACGCCGCTGCCGTAGATCGGGTTGCCCCACGGGTTGTAGGCGGTGGTGCCGGGGACGCGGTAGAAGGTGCCTTCGCGGGTGTGGGCGAAGCCACGGATCGGATTCAGCACCGTGCCGCTGTACGGGTTGACGGCGAGCTGCGGATTGACCGGGATGAAGCTGCCGACTTCGCGTTCGTAGCGGGGGTAGACGCCGAAATCGCCGTAGGGGTTCAGGACGTTCGTCGGATACGCGATGCGGTTGAACGGGTTGTACGAGTACGGCGAATAGAGGCTCGGGTTCAGCACCGATTGATAGTTGAACTGGACCGTGGCGTTGAAGTAGTTCGCCGCCAGGATCGGCTGGACGCCGCGATATTGCTGCCAGGGGTTGTGGATCGGCGTGCCGTTGGGGAGTCGACCGACCTGCGGGCCGTAGTACGCCTGCGATCCGGCGTAGCCTTGCAGCCACGGGTTGGGCTGACCGCCGAAGCCGTAGGGATTGAACCCTTGGGCCGAGGCTTCGCCCGCGACCAGGGCCGACACGGCGAGCACGGCGAACGCGAAACGGCGCATCTTCCACCCCTCCTCGGTGCTACTCAAAGTATAACGCGCGAGCGAATGATTCGTTGGCGGAATCGGGGCCGCGCGGTCGATTCATCGGTCGGGCGCGGAATAATGGGAAACTTGCGCGGAATCGGGCGGGGATTACTTCGACAACGGCTTGACGAACTTCACGCGGACGGCCAGCTTCATCACGCCGGCGTTCCCCTCGACGAACACCTCGCCGCGATCGAACGCCTTCAGCACTTCGGCGATCGTCTGGAATTCCTTGGCGACGTCGGAGACCGGCCGGTCCTGCCGGTCGGCGACCCACTTCGCGAGGGCGGGGCCGTGGGTTTCGAGGTAATCGCGGATCGAATCGCCGGAGACGCGCAGGAACGGCGTGCGCGGTCCGGCGGTCGGCGCGGTGCCGGCGCGGAACGCGCCGACGAGTTCCGGGGCGCTGGCGAAGACGAGGTGGCCGTCGACGAGGCCGAACGCGGGGCGGTATCCCGGCGGGAAGAGCGCCGCGTTCGAGAAGCTCTCGACGTCCGCGGCGCCGACGCGTTCGACCTTCGATTCGATCGCGTCGTCGTGTTCGCGGTTGTACTGCACCTGGACCCAGTGGAGATAGAACTGCACCGTCTTGAGGATCGCGGGGGCGACGGTCGCGTCGGCGGGGTCGAGGCGCACGGTGGCGGTGACGCCGGGGAAGCCGCCGGCGACGGTCGGCGGCGTGGCCCAGACGGCCCAATCCGGCCCGACGCCGCCGAGCATCGCGGACGCTTTGTCCTTCCCGACCACGGCGCCGATCGCCTTCTCGATCTCCTTGCGGGCGGCGGCGCGATCCTCCGCCGGCGCGAACGACAGCGCCGCGTCCAGCAGTTCGTTCCCGGAGGCGCGGCCGGCGAACGCGAACAGCGCCTTCTCCGGCACCGACGACCAGAGCGCCGACGGGCGCGGCGGCGACGCCAGCACGGCCTTCAGTTCCGCCGGCATCGCGTCCGCGCGGTACGCCGCCGCGAAGCCGAACTCCAAATCCTTGCCCGCGTCCACGTAGATCGCCAAGTCGTCCGCGGCGGCCCAGACCTGCGCGAACTGGCGGCGCGTCGCGCGCTCGCGGTCGTTCGCGGCGGCGCCGACGTGCGCCTTCACTTCGGCGTCCAGCCGGCGCGGGTTGAACCAGCAATAGAGGAACGCCTTGTCGACGCCGAGCCGCGCCGCCGACTTCGCCACGAAGCCCGGCTCGGCCTTCGCGTCCAGCCGGCGGTCGATCACGCTCTGGATCGCGGCTTCCTGCGCGGCGAAGACGAACAGCCCGTCGTCCAGGAGGTAGTATTCGCCGCCGGCGTCGCCCTTGGATCGGCGGTGGTATTTGCGGTCGCGGTGGGTGCGGGCGTCGATGGACGTCAGCTCGCCGGAGCTTTTCTGGAGCGAATTCAACTTGTCCACGAGGGCGGCGAGCTTGGCGGGATCTCGCGCCTTGAGCATGGCGAAGCCGCGCTCGCCGTCGGGCTTGCCGGGCGGGCCGGGCTGGTAGCCGAGCACGAGCGCGTCGCCGAAGATCTCGTCGCGGAGGTCGGCGGGGGTGATCCCGAGGAAGGTGGAGAAGAGCGTTTCGACGTCCTTGAGCTTCTGGAGTTCGGGGGCGGCGCCGAGCGTGGTCTTGGCGTTCGCGCCGATCCAGTCGGCGAGGGGCGACTCGGCGACGGCCTTCGAGCGTTCGCGCAGGCCCTGCACGACGAGGCAGATCGCAGTGTCGTCGGGCACGAGCCGGAGGAGTTCGTCGCGCGGTTCCGCGGCGCGGACGGCCAAGGGGGACAAGACCAACGCGAACAATACGAGCCAACGCATGGGGAGGCACCGTCGGAGGGTGGCGTCAGGATTTTCGCTGCGGCGTCGGCGCGAGGCCGCCAACGTCGCGGATGAAGAGATTGATGGCGCGGCGGGCGGTGTTCGTGATCGGCGCGATCGGGGAACTCGCCGCCGGCGATTCGGGCGCGGGCGGCACGACGGCGGGCGCCGTGTCGGGCAGTTCGATCCCCGCGAGCAGGCTGCGCGCCGGCGCCAGCGTTTCGACCGCTGTCCGCTTGGTCAGGCTGACGAACGCGGTGCCGGCCTCGCGCAGCGACTCCTCGACCGCCGGCGGTTTGGCCGGCGCCGGCGCCGGCTCGCGGACGGCGACAGCGCGGCCGTCGGGGAATTTCGGCAGCATCACGACGGCCGCGACCACCGACGCCGCCAGTGCCGCCGCGATCGTGGAGCGGCGGACGAATCGCCCGCGCCGCCGTTCGGCCAGGACGACGGGCACCACATCCGCCGAGAAATCCCGCGGCGGAATCGCACGGGCCAGCGCGTCGATCCCGAGCGCCAGCGCCTTCGCCGAGTCGGCCAGTTCGCGACACGCTTCGCAATGCACCGCGTGCGCGGCGTCGAGCGCCGTCGCCGGCCGCTCGCCGTCGAACACGGACTGCACGATCTCCGCGAACAGGTCGCAATCGGTTCGGTTCATCGCTTCGCGTTCCGTTCGTTCGGCCGAGGCTCGCCCGCGTCCTCGGGGCGATCCGCCGGCACCAGTCCCCTCCGCCGCAGGCAGGCCATCACTTCCGTCCGCGCCCGGTGCAGCCAGGTCTTGATCGTGCCCACCGGCCGGTCGATCGCTTCGGAGATCTCCTCGTACGATCGACCGCACTCGTGGAAGAGTACGAAGACCTCGCGATACTCCGGCCGCAAATCGTCCACGGCGACGCGGATCGTCGCGGCCAGCTCGCGGCTATCGTCTTCCGGTTCCGCGCTGGCGGTCTCGTGCAGGTAGTCGACCGTCTCCGGCCGCTTCACCCGTTTCGCCAGCGCGGTCCGGCAGCGATTGACCGCGATGCCGAGGATCCAGGGGCGAAGCTGCCGCGTCGCGTCCCAGCGCTTCAGGCTGCGGAAGACGCGGACGAACACTTCCTGCACCACGTCTTCGGCGTCGTGCGCGTGCCGAAGAACCCGCACGCAGACGCCGAAGACCTCGGACTGGAACCGTTCGACGAGGGCTTGCATCGCGGCGGCATCGTCGCGCAGGCACCGGCGAACCAGTTCGGCGTCGGTGTCCGGGGTCACGGCCGGCCTCGCGAGAAGATACCCCGGCGGGGGGCGGCGGGTTTCGCGATGGGTGATTCGTGTGGGGAAAACGGAAATTGCGGTTCAGCGGCCGGTGCGGTCGTGGGCTTCGCGCAAAAGGTCGATCGCCTTGCGCACCGACACCTCCGGCAGGCGCTTTCCGGTCTTTTCCAAGGCTTCGGAGAAGCGGATCGCGGTTTCCTGCATCCGTTCGTGCGTGTCGCGAGAGCCGCCGACGAGGACCATTTCCTCGGTGCGGGTGATCCGTTTTTGGCCTTCGGTGGCGTCGAGGCCGACGCCGAGGATGCCGCCGACGCGGGTCTTGCGTCGGGGTTTTCGGGGCGAATTGTGCGCCATGCGCGATTTTCCTGTCCCGATTCGGTCTCGTTGGAACCATTCTATCGTGGATTCCCTCCTACGGGTGCCCCGTCCGGTTCGATTCCAGCCGTTTCTTGCATCCGGGCCACGGGATGGGTAAGATCACCAAAGTTCCAACGCGGATCGAACCGCCGACTCCCCGCCTCCCCGGGGCGGTTCGCTCGAGGGCCGGTCGCCATGCCGACGCTGAAGCTCATCAAGGCTCCAGGAATGACGGGGCCTGGGCAGACGTATCAGATCACGAACGCCGGCCATGAAATGGTCATGGGCCGCGAGGAGATCTGCCAGATCGTGGTGCCCAACCACGCCGTCAGCCGCAAGCACGCGCGCATCTACCACGAACAGGGCCAGTTCTACATCGAGGACCTCAAGAGCCGCAACAAGACGATCGTCAACAATCGCGAAATCACCGAGCCGTGGCTGCTCAAGCACGAGGACCGGATCAAGATCTGCGATTTCCAGTACCTGTACCAGGACGATCCGAAGCCGGTCTCGACGCAGCCGAAGATCCCGATGGAGTTCGGCCGCAACCTCGACCCGAACGACACGCACGACTCCGACGCGCCGAGCGAGACGAGCAGCATCGAGCACGTGCTGGCGGCGAAGGGGTCCGAGGCCGACCTGATCCTCGGCCAGCCGAGCGACAAGCTGCGGGCGCTCCTGGACATCAGCGTGAGCCTGTCCAAGCCGGCGGACCTCGAATCGCTCCTGAGCGCGATCGCGGACACGAGCTTCGGCGTCTTCCGCCAGGCGGATCGCTGCTTCATCATCATGGCCGAGGACAAGCGGCTGGTGGCGAAGGTGACGAAGACGCGCCGCAAATCCGACTCCGACACCGCCAGCTTCAGCAAGACCATCGTCCGCAAGTGCATGGAATCGCAGACGGCGTACCTCAGCGAGGACGCCTCCAGCGATTCCGCGATGGGCGCGGCGCAATCCATCGCCGAGTTCCGCATCCGCTCCGTCATGTGCGTGCCGCTGCTCGGCTCCGACGGCATGTCCATCGGCGCCATGCAGCTCGATACCCAGGACCGCGGCAAGAAGTTCAAGCAGGACGACCTCAAGCTCCTGATGATCGTGGCGAACCTCGCCGGCGTCGCCATCGAGAAGGCGAACCTGCTCGAGAGCACCTTGCTCCGCGAGAAGCTCCAGAACGAGATCGAGATCGCGCGCAAGGTGCAGCTCGACTTCCTCCCGCGCGAGATGCCGAAGATCGCCGGCTACGAATACTTCGCCGCCTACAGCGCCGCGCAGACCGTCGGCGGCGACTACTACACCTTCATCGAACTGCCCGACGGCCGCATCGCGGCGCTCCTCGGCGACGTCGCCGGCAAGGGCGTGCCCGCCGCCCTGCTCATGGCCAAGCTCAGCGCCGAAGCCCGCTTCTGCATGCTCACCCAGCCGGACATTCCCAAGGCCATCCAGAACCTCTCCGATTCCCTCATCCGCGGCGGCATCGGCGACCGCTTCGTCACCATGGCCGCCATGGTCCTCAACCCCAAGACGCACCGCGTCACGATCGTCAACGCCGGCCACCTCAACCCGATGCGCTACCGCGTCGCCGACCGCTCGCTCGTCGAAGTCATCTCGAACGAACAGAGCGGCCTCGCCCTCGGCATCGTCGAAGGCTACCCCTACGAACTCATCGAATTCGACCTCGAACCCGGCGACACGCTCCTCACCTTCACCGACGGCGTCACCGACGCCATGTCCCCGCAGGACGTCATGTTCAACTACGACGGCATCACCGCCGCCATCGCCCGCGGCTCGCCCAAAGGCCCCATCACCCGCCCCAAGGCGCTCGGCGACCAACTCTTCGGCGCCGTCCGCAAGCACGCCAACGGCCGCCCGCAGAACGACGACATCGCCATCGTCGCCTTCGGCCGCCTCGGCGAGGGCGAAGAGGACGCGATGGACACCGATCCGCTGCGCAAGGACGATCCGGGCCGGACCGGCAAGCACGCCCCGATGCCGCGCGGCTGACGGACGACGGCCGGATGCACGCGAGGTTTCTCGGATGAGCAACACCCTGACGTTGCCCGAACTGGAGGAGCAGACCGAGCGCAGGACGCGCCGGCAGCCGCCCTACCACGTCGTGCTGCTGAACGACGACGACCACTCCTACGCCTACGTCATCCTGATGCTGAAGGAACTGTTCGGGCACCCGGTCGAGAAGGGCTACAAGCTGGCGGACGAAGTGGACAAGCAGGGCCGCGCGGTGGTGTTCACCGGTTCGAAGGAAGTGGCCGAACTGAAGCAGGAGCAGATCCACGCCTACGGCCCGGACCCGACGATCAAGCGCTGCCAGGGTTCGATGACCGCGGAACTGGAGCCAGCCGAGTAGATCGACATTTCAATTTGGAGTGCGGCGGCTCGACGCCGCTTTCGTTTTGGACGACAATCGCGCCGCCGGCACGGGCCGCGCTCGATCCCGTCGATTCAACCGATTCGGCCGCCGGGTCTTGTCCAAGTTCGAAAGCGGCGACGGTTCGCCACACTCCAAGCTCACCGCGATCACTTCTTCTCGATCTTCACCGACTTGATCACGATGTCGTCGTTCGGCACGTTCCCGTGGATGCCCTTCTTCGCGGTCGGCACGGCCTTGATCTTGTCCACCACGTCCATGCCTTCGGTCACCTTGGCGAAGACGGCGTAGCCGTCGCTGCGCGGCGACTTGTCGAGGCTCGTGTTGTCCGCGACGTTGATGAAGAACTGGCTGGTCGCGCTGTCCGGGTCGTCCGTGCGCGCCATCGCCAGCGTGCCGCGCTTGTTCGACAGGCCGTTGGACGCCTCGTTCTTGATGGCGGCCTTGGTCTTCTTCTGCTTCATCCCCGGCTCGAAGCCGCCGCCCTGGATCATGAAGTCGCGCTCGAAGTTCTCCTTCCCCATGACGCGGTGGAAGATCGTGCCGTCGTAATGCTTGGCTTCGGCGTAGTCGATGAAGTTCTTGACGGTGATCGGCGCCTTCTCCTGCTCGAGTTCGACCTTGATCGTGCCCATCGACGTTTCGATGACGGCGACCGGGTTCGCGGCGCGGGCGCCGCCGGCGGCGATCGCGAGGCCGAGGAAGCCGAGCAACAGATTCTGGATCGACATGCGGTTCTCCCGTGGGATTCCGAGGGAATCGGGCGGTCCGTTCCCCGTTCCTCCGATTGTACGCGCGGCGCGGACGCTTGCGAGTCCGGCCGGGAATCGCTAACGTCTATCGCATCCCCTTCGACGATCCCGGTGCCACCATGAAACCCATCCGATCGCTGCTGATGCTGGCCCTGTTCGCGTCGCCCGCCGGGGCGCAGCCGAACTTCGAGACGCCGAAGGCCGTCGCCATCGACGCGGTGACGCTGACGAAGATCGAGTTGAAGATCGAAGACCTGAAGGTGGCGCTCGACGGCCTGCCGAACGTCCTCGGCCCCGGCATCCGCGAGGACGTGGAGGTCTACCACAAGGCCGCCGTCTGGATGGTCCGCCACGGCGAGTACTTCGCGAAGGACACGGCGAAGCAGACGCTCGCCGTGCTCGACGCGGGCCTGGAACGGGCGAAGCACGCCGCGAAGGGCGAGGCACCGTGGCGCAATGTCCGCGGAAAACCCTTCGTGCGCGGACATTATTCACCGATCGACGGCTCGGTTCAACCGGTGAGCGTTCTCGTGCCGATCGACGTCGATCCGACGAAACCCGGATTCCATATCGTCGTGGTATTGCACGGCCGGGATCAAACGCTTACGGAAGTGAAGTTCATCGCCGGCAAGGAGAACGCGAAGGCCGGGGCCACTTCGAACCGGATCGTCGTCGAAGTCTACGGGCGCGGCAACAATGCGTATCGCTGGGCCGGTGAGCAGGACGTCCACGAAGCGATCTTCGTCGCTCACCGATCGGCAAAAGTGTCCGGAGTCGCCGCCGAAAAAGCCATGCTGACCGCGCCCGTAATCCTCCGCGGCTTCTCGATGGGCGGCGCCGGCACTTGGCATATCGGACTCCACCATCCATCGCGGTTCCGCGCTATCAGCCCGGGCGCGGGATTCACCACGACGCACGGCTACATCAAGAACCTGACGAAACTCCCCGACTATCAGGAACGCTGCCTGACAATCTACGACGCGGTGAACTACGCCGAGAATGCGTTCAATGTGCCGGTGATCGCCTACTCCGGCGAGAAGGATCCGCAGAAGGCGGCGGCGGATAACATCGAGAATGCGCTGAAACAATTCAAGGAACCGCTGAACTTCCAGCATCTGATCGCGCCCGGCCTCGAGCACAAACAACCGCCGGAGTGGCTAGCGAAGATCGAAGGGGAATTTGACGCGATCCTGGCGAAAAGCCATCCGGTGGAACCGCAACGGCTCCGATTCGTGACGCACACCTTGAGGTATCCCCAATGTCGATGGATCACGATCGAAGGACTGGAACGGCATTATGAACGGTCGATCGTCGACGCGACCTTGAATAACGGCGCGGTGAATCTGACGACTCGCAATGTTTCCCGCGTCCGGTTTCACTTGAACATGCTTTCGTCCGTTGCGATCGACGGTAATGCGGTTTCCATTGGAACCGACTGGTGCTTCGAAAAAATTGGTGGCAAGTGGGCCCCAGCAAAGGCGGACGCCGCCGTCCTCCGCAAGCGGCCCGGCCTGCAAGGCCCCATCGACGACGTGTTCCACACGCCGTTCCGCGTCGTCGGGCCGACCAAGGCCGGCTGGATCGACGACCACGCCAAGGCGTCCCTCGCCCGCTTCGGCTACGAATGGGACAAGTACTTCCGCGGCACGCTGCCCACGAAACTCCAGGGCGAGCAGTCCGTCCTGCTCTTCGGCGATCCGGCGAGCAACCCGGAAATCGCTGCCGTTCTGCCGAAACTGCCGATCCAATGGACGGCCGAGAAGCTCGTCGTCAACGGCGTCGAGTACGACGCGAAGTCGCACGTGCCGGTGCTGATCTACCCTCATCCGAAGGTGGCCGGAAAGTACGTGGTTCTCAACAGCGGCCACACCTTCCGCGCCGCCGACCTGAAGGGGACGAATGCGCTGCTCTACCCGCGCCTGGGCGATTGGGCCGTGCTGAAACCGAACCCGACGAAGGCCGATCCGGCCGCCGCCGACGTCGTGGCCGCCGGCATCTTCGACGAGAGCTGGCAGTTCGAGAAGAAGTAGCCGCCGTCAATCGTCAATCGTCCTTGTCCTTCTTCGCCTTCACCGGCAGGAAGAACGCGGCCCGCACGGGCGCGGGCATCCGGCTGTTCGCCCCGCGCACCGATTTCCAGATGATCTCGTTGAAGAGGATGTCGTCGGCCTGGTCCTCCTTCGCGAGGTCCAGCTTCTCGGACAGCGCCGCGCCGAACGCCGTCGGTTGGTTCACGGCATTCAGGTCGACGCCGGCCGGCGAGTGGACGTAGGGCGCGAAGTCCGCCTTCGCCGTGAAGGAGCGGTGCATCGGTCGCGCCGCCGCGTCGAACTGGCTCATCGGCTGCAAGCCCAGGATCAATTCCATCGTCCGCAACATGCTGCTCGTCGAGTACATCGTCGAATCGACGTGCTTCCGCTTCGTCCACGGCGACACCACGAGCGCCGTCACGCGGTGCGCGTCCACGTGGTCCGGTCCGTTCTGGGCGTCGTCCTCGATCACGAAGATCGCCGTCTCCTTCCAGAACTTCGACTTGCTGACGGCCTCGACCACCATGCCGAGCGCGAGGTCGTTGTCGGCCACCATCGCGGTCGGCGTGGGCTTGCCGACGCGCGTGCCGGCGGTGTGGTCGTTGGGTAGGCGCAGGATCGTGAGTTGCGGGAAGCCGCCATCCGTCTCGAAGCGCTTCAATTCCTCGATGAACCGTTCGGCGCGTTTCACGTCGGTGTAGTCGAGGTCGTAGCCGCGGAACTTCGGATCGAAGTGCCCTTCGAGCGCCTTGACGGTGGCGCGGCTGTCTTCGAAGGTGCCGTCGGGTTTCTTCTTGCCGTTCTCGATCCATTCGCCGTAGCTGCGGTAGCTGACGCCGGCGGCCTTGCAGCGATCCCAGAGGTAGCCGCCGGCGGGGCGGGCGATGCCGTCCATGTGCCCCTCGGAGGGGTAGCCGAAGGTGCCTTTCGGGCTGCCGCGATAGCTCAGCGGCCACATCTTTTCGACGAAATCGCTGGCGTAGGCGCCCATGCTCCACTCGTGCCCGTCGGCGGATACTTCGCCTTCGACGTAGATGTTGTCGAGCAGCACGAACTCCTTCGCGAGCTTGTGGTGGTTCGGCGTCACCTTCTCCGGGAACAGGCAGAGCGATGGTTCGCCGTTGCCGGTCTTGATATCGCCGAAGACCTGATCGTAGGTCCGGTTCTCCTTGATGATGTAGATGCAATGCTTGATGGGGGACTTCTCGCCGGGCTTGCGGGGGATCGGGTTGTCG
>CAYVRB010000019.1:0-34871 GCA_964453375.1 uncultured Alcaligenaceae bacterium | reverse complement strand
AATCGAATCCCGTCGAGGGCGCCAGAGCAAAATCCCTCAACTGCGTAACTCGTAAGTATATTCAATCCGAGTTCCGGTATCGAACGAGTCGATTCCGAGGACTTTTCCGATTCCAACGAATTCTTCAACGGAATGATTGACACGGATTTGGACGACGATTACGATCCACGCCGGCTGAGGATTGTCGTTCGCACGTTGCTGTTCCCGTCGCGGTTCCACAGATGATCGCGATCCACGTTCGCTGTCCCATTTGACGGAAGGGATTCCCGGAGGCCGCCGTCGGCCGCCCCGTGACCTGGCCCGCTGTCCGGTTCGCTGTCCCGATTCTCGCGATGGATTCGTGTTCGCTCGGGTTCCGCTCCGCGCCGACGCTCCCCGTCGGCTCCTCTGCCGCCGGTCCGCGCACGGACCGGTCGAAAGGACATCCGCCATGTCCCGCGTTCGCCCCGTTCCGGCGTCCGAACCCTCGTCGATGTTCGCGCGTTGGCGCGCCCGCAGCGAGCGGTTCTGGGACTGCGTCCTCGGCCGTCGGGAATTGGCGCGGCGGTCCCGGTCGCTGGCGATGGAGACGCTCGAAGACCGCGTGGTGCCGGCGGGAATGCCCGCCTTCGCGATCGGGGCCGGCATCGGCGCCGTGCCGGACGTGCAACTGTTCGACGGCGACGGCATGCCGGTCCGCACGATCCGGGCGTTCGACACGAGCTTCACCGGCGGGGTGCGGACGGCGCTGGCGGACCTGGACGGTGACGGGGTGCTGGACCTCGTGGCCGCGGCCGGCCCCGGGGGCGGGCCGCACCTGCGCGTCTTCGACGGCGCGACGGGGGCGGAACGGGCGAGCTTCTTCGCCTACGATCCCGGGTTCCGCGGCGGGATCACCGTGGCGGCCGGTCCGATCGGCGGCGGAGAAATGGGGATCGCCACCGGGGCCGACTCGGGCGGCGGGCCGCACGTCAAGGTCTTCGCGGCGAACGGCGCGGAGCGCGCCAGTTTCTACGCCTACGATCCGTCGTTCACCGGCGGCGTGACGGTCGCGCTCGGCGTGGCGAAGGACGGCACGGGGCGCGTCTTCACGGGGCCGGGCGTCGGCGGCGGTCCGCACCTGCGCGGCTTCGACCTCGCGACCGGGGCGGTCACGTTCGACGCGATGGCGTACGATCCGTCCTTCCGCGGCGGCGTGTCGGTGGCGGCCGGGGACTGGGACGGCGATGGCGTGTCGGAGGTGTTGACCGGCGCCGGTCCGGGCGGCGGGCCGCACGTGCGCGTCTTCGCGGCGGAGTCGGGGGCGGAACTCCGCAGCGTGTTCGCGGGGATGGGGAGTACGCGGGTCGGCGTGGCGCCGCAACTGCTGGCGCGCCCCGAGGGGCCGGCGATCGCGGCGGTGATGGACCCGACGGGCACGCCGTGGGTGCGGGTGCTGGCGGCGCGGTCGTCCGACGGGATGCTCTCCGAAGTGGCGGCGTATGGCCCGTTCGCGGGCGTGGGGGCGCGGCCGTCGCTCGGCACCGGCGGCGCCGATCCCGATTCGCTCATGATGACGTTCGGCACGGTGGGAGTCGAAGGGACCGAGGCCGGAATCAATTTGCCGGAAGTGGGGATCTTCGCTTTGGATTCCACGGCAGCCGAAGCCAAGGCGCCCCCCGGCGTCTCGACGGGCCTGTTCCGGGTGGTCCGGTCGGGCGACGCGATTTTACCTCTGGACGTCTACCTCACGGTCGACGGTACGGCCGACAATGGCGACGATTACGTTGAGTACAAATTGCACTGGGAACAATTGCCGGATGAAACGCCCGTAGAAGTCTTCCACGTCGAAATACCGGCGGGCAAGAAAGAGGTCCAATTCCTTCTCACGCCGATCAACGACGATGAAGAGGAGCCGAGCGAAACGGTCGTACTCAACGTGGTGGAGGTCCTTGGAGGCGCATATCGCCCGGCGTTCAAGGACGGCGCGGGCGGCTACGACCACCGATCCGCGACCGTGTCGATCGTCGATAACGATCCGTTCGCGGATCCGGTGCAAATCCTGGAGATCGGTCGCGTCGATCCGACGCTTCAGGAGAATTATGAATCCGGTGACCAATGGAATCGGGGATTCGTCGAGTTCCGCCGCACATTGGCCACGGGCGTGACCACGTTCGGTTACGAGATCGGCGGAGATGCGAACATTTATTACGAGACCAACGGAGTCCCCAACGCCGACGCCGATTACAAGCTCTGGGGGATCATCTACAACGCCTACGGCCAAGGCTCCAAATCGCTGTTGACCGCCAAGGGCACGCTCCAGATTCCCGACGGTAGCGAACGAGCGTGGATCGAGTTCGAGGCGGTCGATACTCCGGAGCGCGAATCGCTCGAATACATCGATCTCCAATTGCTCGAGGGGTCCGGCTACGAGTTGGGCGAGGCGATTTACACGCTTTTGAACGTGTTCGACGATGGCCCGTTGGCCTACGCCATCAGTCCCGATCCGGACGGCAGCGACGTCGGGCCGCTCGATGTCGAAGTCTCGGTCGAAGGACCGACGGGCCTCTCCGAGGATCCGGAAGAAGCCGAAAACCTGACCACATTCGTCGTGACTTACACCTTCCAGACGACCGACCCCGATTACGAACCGCCCGAGGAGCCGAATTGGGACATCGTGTTCGGCGGCACCGCGACGCGCGCGGAATCCGAACAGGATCCGGGGGACTACGACGCGGAAGTGGTCTTGCACGAATACGCGATCCTCGACAGCACGATCGATTATTCACCGACCGGCGCGACCTACTACCGTTTCCAGAACACCTACCATGTCGAAATTGAAGTCCGCAACGACGGCGAGAAGGAAGGATCGGAGACGATCGACATCGCCATCCAACCGGAAGGAAGCGTTCCGGAAGGAAAAGGAGAATATGTCGGCGTCGCTCTGGTCACGATCGCCGATCGGCCGATCGTCCCGCAGGTGCGCGTCGAAGCCGTCGATCCGACCGCCGCCGAATCGCTCCAATCGAAGGGCATGTACTGGATCACGCGGGACGACGTCGATCTCGCGTACCCGTTGACCGTGTCGTACCAGTTTGACGACACCGTGACGGATTCCGCCACCTTTGGCGCGACCCAGGACTTCACGGCCGATTCGTCGGTCGGCGCGATGGCGAAATCCGGGACGATCACTTTTCCGGCGGGGCAGAACAAACTTGAAGTCCGCCTCCTCCCCGCCTTCGACAGCGATAAGGAGCCGACCGAGACCGCCCGCTTGATGTTGATCGATGGGGCCGCGTACGACATCGAGCCCGAATACGAATTCGACGACGTCGAAATCCTCGATGAGTTGCAGCCCGATCCGTTCAAGGCCAATGTGACGCAAACCTGCGATTGCGGCTGCGCCACTTGCCCGCAGGTGGAACCGTTCGATTATCGCAAGGCCATCGACGGCGTGAAGGCTGTCGGTTCCGCTGTTGGCGGATTGCTGGGAGGAGCCCTCGCAGGAATCGGGACCGTAGCGGCGGGCGCCGTCCCGTCCAACAAAACAGGCAAACCCGTCCGCTACTTCGACGGCGTCCTCGAATACGTCCAGGCCGATCTCTGGAGCGATGGGTACGGTGGGGCGCTCGGCGTGAGCCGGATGTGGTCGAATCAGCCAAGCTATTCCGTCGGAGGCCTGTTCGGCCCCGGCTGGTCGGATGGATTCCAGCCGTTCCTCCTCGCGACGCCGGAACTCGAGATCGTCGTGATCGTCCTGAACGGCATGACGGCTCTTTATTTCGACAAGAATCCGTTCTCCGAAGAGTACCAGCCCCGCCAGTTCGTGCAGGATCGACTGACCGTATCCGACGATATCTTCACCCTCACGACACCCTCGGGTTCAACCATTGAATTCGCGGGACTTGCAATACGGGACGATGGAACGCGGCTGGGTCGGTTCGATCGTTCGACCGATATCGATGGCGCCACCACCGAAGTCGTCTCGCGCGACGATGGCGACCGGCCGACGGAGACCGTACGGTCCTCTGATGTCGGCGCGTCGACGCTCACCGAATCGCTCGTCTTCGCGTACGGCGAGGAGGCGACTGCCGCGGAAGGCCGCATCGTTTCCGCGACACTGCGGCGGCGGATCGACGCGGGGGCCTGGCAGACCGTCCGGTCGGTCGCGTACACCTATTACGGCACCGGTTCGCCGCACGGGGCGCCCGGCGACCTGCGCTCGGCCACCGTGCTCGATGCCAACGAGAATGAACTCTCCACGGAATACTATCGCTATTGGGTCGAAGCCGGCGAAGGGTCCGGGAGCGGTGGCGGCGAAGGGTCCGGGAGCGGATCGGGCGAAGGGTCCGGGAGCGGATCGGGAGAAGGCTCGGGAAGCGGATCGGGTTCCGGCGAAGGGTCCGGCAGCGGTAGCGGCGAGGGATCAGGCAGCGGATCGGGAGAAGGATCCGGGAGTGGCAGCGGCGAAGGGTCCGGGAGTGGATCGGGCAGCGGTTCCGGCGGGACGTCGTCGACCGTTTCGGCTGGCCTGAAGTTCGCGGTGCGGACCGAGTCGCTCGACCGCGCGGTCGACGCCCACGGTGCCGACCTCGACGCCATCGCCGACGAGGACCTGGCGCCCTTCGCCGACCACTACTTCGAATACGACGACCAGATGCGGGTCACCACCGAAGTGGCCGGCGGCGCCGGCTGCTCCGCCTGCGCCGGGGGCTTGGGCGAGTTCACCTTCAGTTACTCCCTCAACGCCGAGGATCCCCAGACGCTCTCGGACTGGGTGATGAAGACGGTCGAGACGCTGCCCGACGGCAGCACCAACACCGTCTACACCAACGCCATCGGCGCGACGCTTCTCAAGATCTTCCACGACGCCGCCACCGACCTCGACTTCGCCACCTTCCACGCATATGACCAGGACGGCCGGCGCGTCCTCACCGCCTTCCCCGTCCGCCGTCACCGGCTGGAACGAGGAATACTCCGACCTCCTGAACAACGAGGACGGCAACTACGAGTTCCTCGCCGACGAGACCGGTCTCATCGAGACGGTGAGCTGGTACTACTCGACCAACGCCATGGGCTCGACGCCCGGTTCGGCGGCCGGCTACCTGCAAGGCACGAGCCTGCGCCGCGGCGAGTTCGGCACGCCGGTGCCCCAATCGCAGATCGACTACATCGCCAACGAGGGCGGCGAATCGACCCAGTACGAGCAGTCATCCGTGATCGTCTACCGGAACAGCGACGGCACCGGCGGCATCGCGTCGACGACCGAATACGAATGGGATTCGGAGACCGGGGCGCTGCTCTCCGTCACTGCCTCCGATCCCGTGATCGGCACCGGGCAGAACGGATCGGGCACGGCCAACGCCGTGACGGTGGTCTTCGACGCGCTCGGCCGCGCGACCTGGAGCAAGGACGCGGCCGGGTTCCTCACGTACACGGAGTACGACGCCGCCACCGGCGCCGTCGTGAAGGTGATCGAGGACGTGGACGTCGCAGAGACCGGCGACTTCGTCGGCCTCCCCTCGGGCTGGACCACGCCGACCGGCGGCGGGCAGCACCGGATCACGACGGCCGAAGTAGACGAGCTCGGCCGGCCCACGAAGGTGACGTACCCCTCCGGCATCGTCGACTACACCGTCTACGACGACGCCAACGACGAGGTCCGCCTCTACGCCGGCTGGAACGCCGGCGCCCCGACCGGCCCGACCATCGTCAGCCGCATGGACGAGTCCGGCACCTACTCCGAAGTGCTGACCATGTCCGCGACGCCGGCGGTCGACGGCGGCGGCCGGCCCACCGGCGCCGAGGCGATCGGCGGTTTGAAGTCGCTGTCGCGCACCTTCTACAACGACGCCGGCCAGACGGTGGCCCAGCACGACTACTTCAACCTGTCGGGCCTCACGTACTCCACGTCGGCGAGCCTCGGCACGCCGGGGACGCACTACTACCGCACCGAGCAGCGGATCGGCAAGCAGGGCCTGCCGAACCGGATCCTCACGCCCGCGGGGACGATCACGCGCACCGAGTACGATGGCCAGGGCCGCGTGACCAGCGAGTGGATCGGCACCGACGACACGCCGACGACCGGCTTCTGGTCCGTCACGAATCTCGACGGCACCGACATGGTGAAGCTGGCCGAGTACGAGTATGACGGCGGCGGGGTCGGGGACGGGAACCTGACGGCGGTGACGCTCTTCCCCGGCGACGGGTCGCCGGACCGCGTGACCGAGTACGGCTACGACTGGCGGAACCGGCCGGTCTGGATCAAGGACGGCGTCGAGACGACCGAATCGACGGACCTGAACCGGCCGATCACCTACCTCGTCTACGACAACCTCGACCAGAACACGCAAGCGCTCGTCTTCGACGGCGACGACGTGGCGATGGAGGACGACAACGAGGACGGCGTGCCGGACCAACCATCGGCGAGCCTGCTGCGCGCGAAGTCGGTGATGCACTTCGACGTCCTTGGCCGGAACTGGAAGACCGACGCCTACGGCGTGGACCAGTCCGATGGCACCGTCGCCACGACGCCGGTCACGGCGTTCGCGTGGTTCGGGCCGCGCGGCGAGGTGGTGAAGACGCAGGCCCCCGGCGGCCTCGTCGAGAAGGCGGTGTACGACGGTCTCGGCCAGCTCGCGTTCGCCTACACGACCGACGGCGGGAGCGACACGACCTACGCCCATGCGCTCACGGTCGCCGGCGACATCGTCTTCTCCCAAATCGAACCCGGCTACGACGCCGACGGCCGCGTGATCCAGGTGACGGCGCGCGACCGCGTCCACGGCGAGACCGGCACTGGCGCCCTCGGCACGGCCACCACCGGCGTGCTCGCCCGCGTCATCCACGTCGCCAGCTACTACGACCTCGGCGGCCGCCTCGTCGCCGAACTCGACGTCGGCACCAACGGCGGCTCCGCCTGGACCCGCCCCGGCTCCGTGCCATCCCGCTCCGACACCGAACTCGTCACGAGCTACGCCTACAGTGCCGACGGGCTGCCGTACGAAGTCGTTGGCCCCGACGGCGTGGCCCACCGTGCCGCCTTCGACGCCCTCGGCCGCACCACGAGCGAGACCGCCGCCTACGGCACCGCCGACGCCTTCACGACGGGTTACGCCTACGATTCCGGCGGCCGGCTCTCGACGGTCACGATGCCCGGCAGCCGCGTCACCAAGTACGCCTACGACACCTTCGAGCGCGTCAGCGAAGTCACCGAGCGGTACGGCACCGCCCTCGCGCGGACGACCGCGATCGCGTACAACCGGCTCGGCGAGACGGTCGGGACCACGGATGCGCTCGAGACGGAATCGGAGATCGCCTACGACGTCCTCGGCCGCGTCACGTCGATGACCGCCGCCGTCGGCCTCGCTGTCGAGCGCAGTTCGTCGTGGACATACGACGTCCTCGGCCGCACCCTCTTGGCCATCGACCCGCGCGCGAACACCACGGCGTTCAGCTACGACGACATCATCCGCACCGCCACCGTGACCGACGCCTTGGGCTATTCCACGGTTGCCGAGTACGACGTCGACGGCCGGATGGTGTCGCTCACTGACGCCTACGGCGAGTCATGGACGACCGCCTACGACCTCCGGGGCCGCGTTACAGAAACCGCTGACCCGCTCGGCAACACGACGAAGTACCGCTACCTCGTCGATGGCGACACGATGGTCGTCGAGGATGCACGCGAAAACGAATCCAGCGCGACGATGGACCGGTTCGGCCGCACCGCCTCGGCCAAGGACGCGCTCGACAACGCCGTGAGCTTCGCCTACGACCGGACAGGCCGCGTCGTCACGATGACCGACGCCCGCGGCACCGATACGGCCTACGAGTACGACCAGCTCGGCCGGCTGATCGAAGTCACAGAGGCCGATGGCCTCGCCGAGGAGCGGACCACCTCGTTCAGCTTCAGCGCCTACGGCGAACTCGCCGCCACGATCAACCCGCGCGGCGTCGTCACCACCTACGGTCACGACTCGGCCGGCCGCGTCACGTCCGTGACGCTCGCCGACGGCGAGGCCGAAGAACTCGTCTTCGAGACCGAGTACGACCTGCTCGACCGGACGATCGCCACCACGCGACCCGGCGACCGCGTGACGGAGATGGAGTACGACGAACTCGGCCAGCTCACGAAACTGATCGAGGGCGTCGGCACGGCCCTCGAACGCACCACGGCCTACGAGTACGACGACGCCGGCAACCTCGTCACCATCACCGACCCGCTCGACCATGCGACGAACTACGAGTACAGCAAGCGCAACGAGCGGACGCTGATCGTCGACGCGCTCGATGGCGAAATCGAACTCGAATACGACAAGGTCGGCAACCTGATCTCGCTGATCGACCCGGTCGAGAACGAGACCACCTGGACCTACGACGACGCGCACCGGCTGATCGCCGAGACCGACCCGCTCGGCAAGACGACGAGCTACGAACGCGACGAGAACGGCAACGTCGTCGAGATCGAGGACCGGCTCGGCCGCATGCGCCTGTTCGCGTTCGACGAGAACAACCGGGTGATCGAGGAGGTCTGGAAGTCGGCCGGCGGCTCGACCTTGCAGACGCAGGAGTTCACCTGGGACGAGAACGGGAACCTGCTGACGGCGACCGACCCCGACGGCAGCTACACGTTCACCTACGACGCGCTGAACCGAGTCGAGACGACGGCGCAGCCGTTCGGCGTCTCGCAGACGTTCACCTACGACGCGAACGGCAACCGCCTGACGGCGACCGACAGCGAAGGCGGCGTGCTGACCTCCACCTACGACAACCTCGACCGGCTGCTGACGCGCGAGCTCGCCGGCACCGGCGTGACGCCGATGAAGGCGGCGTGGGACTACGACGCCATCGGCGACCTCGAGACCGTGACGCGCGCGGGCAAGTCGGGCGGCTCGTGGGTGACGGCCGGCGTGACGACCTACACGCACGACGACCTCGGCCGGACGACGAACATCCGGCTCGCCGACGTGGGTGACAAGACGATCTCGGAGTACGGCTACACGTTCGACGACGCGGACCGGATCACGGGGATGAGCGTGAACGGCGCGTCGCGCACCTTCGGCTACGACGACACGAACCAGATCACCAACGACAACGGCACGTCGCGGACCTACGACGCCAACGGCAACCGCACGGGGGGAAGCTACGCGACGGACGATGCCAACCGTATGACCACGGATGGAACGTGGACGTACACCTACGACGACGCGGGCCAAGCGACCGGCAAATCGAAGTCGGGCACGGCGTGGACCTACGAGTACGACCATCGCGGGCAGTTGGTGGAAGCCAGCGACGGCACGACGACCGTAACTTACCAGTACGATGCGTTCGGGAATCGCATCGGTCGTTCGGAAGATGATGGCATTGCCGTGACGGAGGAGCGGTACGTTGTCGATGGCTGGGACACGGCGAAGCCGGGCGCGGTCGGCACGGAGAACTTCGACGTCGTCATGGACCTGGACGGCGACGACGACGTGATCGCGCGGCGGCTGTTCGGCCCGGGCTTCGACGAACTGGTCGGTGGACAGGACGGCGGCGGCACGGTACGCTGGTACGGCACGGACCACCTCGGCAGCGTGCGCAAGGTCTTTGACAATTCGGGGACGGTGACGAATACGGTCGATTACGACGCCTTCGGCGGCTTCCTCGGCGGCGTGCCGGTGGACCGCTACGCCTACACCGGCCGCGAGTGGGATTCGGCGACCGGACTGACGCACTACCGGGCGCGAGAGAAGGACGGGCACCGGTTCCTCAGCGAGGACCCGATGGGTTTCGGGGCGGGCGATGCGAATCTGGCGCGGTACGTGGGGAATGGGGCGATCAATGAGCGCGATCCTAGCGGGAATGACTACATACGAGAGGATGGCGACACACTTGTATTACGGAGAACCTACTACATCGGCTGGCTGTTTGGGAATTCGAATGTAGATATAGTTGTCGGCCGAATAATTGTTATTAATGGTGTCGAGTACGTTACATTTGGCGGGCACAATGTGCCCCGCGCAGAAGCAGAAGCAGGAGCCTTGGCATCTGGAGGCTCATGGAAGGATTCGAAAGTGCAGTTGGAGTGGTTCAAGAATCACTCAGTAAACGGAAATCAGACTGATGCGCAGGGCATACCAAAAGGCACTTTGACACCTGGCTCCATCGGGACTCACGAAGGACGAACCTACAAACAAGGCTGGGGGCTCGTGCACGGGGCGATCCTGGACATGAGCGCGACTGTTGCACAGCAGTTTATCGATAGGTATTCCGACGCAGCACAAATACGATTCGTCGCCTTCCTCGCTAAAAAAGGTTGGAACATTGTTCGGGACCGAGCCGGCAAGATTCTCCGTGCCACCCCACCAAAAGGGACAACAGATGCGAATGCTGCCCTCAAGAAAGCGGGCAAGGAATTCGACGATGAATTGTCCGCTTCTTCAAAAAATCTCGGCAAGACGGACTGTCCGGCGCCTCCGAAGGCAGCTAGGACTAAAGCAGAGATTTTGGCGACTAATCGAGCAGCTGGCAAGGCAGCGGAAATCACTGTGGCAAAACAACTTGAAAGTGAAGGCAACACGATTCTTGGCAGCCAAGTCACTATTCGTACTTCACAAGGTAATCGTGTTGTAGATCACCTGATCCGAACGCCTGACGGCAGAATAGTCGCTGTTGAAGTAAAATCTGGTGGCGCGGTTCGTGATGCAACACAAATTGCAAAGGATAATGCGATAGCAACCGAAGGAGGAGTAATAGTGGGGAAGAACGCTCCCACTGGTCTTGAAGGTACACGAGTCACCATACCTACAATCGAGCGAAGGGTGCCTTAATGAAAAATTTTAAAATATGGCAAGACAAACTCTTGTTAGCAGTCGGCCAGGGTCTTCAGAAGTTCGGTTTTGACAATCGACCTAAGGGGCAATCGTTTCTAAAAAGCTGCCCTTTTGGCCGTGCCTCATTCCACTTGGCATTTATTAAACACGACAATGATTTTGATGTCACTGCAGATGTTGCTATTCGGTTTGATCAGGTAGAGGAACTGATCAGTCGCTATATGAACGATCCATTGCTTACAAAGTCTGAGAAGACGAACACTTTTACTTTGGGTTGCGAGTTGGGCAACCTTAGCGAAGGCCGACAAAGGAGATGGACTTTGGCATGTTCAGATGATATTCTAGGAGTCGCGGAATCAGTGTTAGAAGCATTTGCAAAGATTGGTATTCCCTATATTGAAACATACTCCGATCCGCAGAAAGCATTGGAAGTTCTAAGTGGAGATGGCCCAGCTTCCTGGCTTCATTCGCCGCTTCATGGCGAAAGAGCTAAGCGAGCTGTGGCTATGGCGTTAATAGCGAACGGCGAAGAAGCTGCCCAAAAATTGTCCAATATTAAATTGGCTTTCTTGGTAGATCGCAATGATTTCGGCCTTCTTGAATTTCGTAAGTACTTGGATAAAAGCGGTATTGGATAGGTGGATTAAAAAAGGGACGGGAAAGGATAGGAGACGCTACTCACTTCTACGACGACGCCGACCGGATCGTCACCGTCATCGATCCGCTCGATTACGAGACGGCCTACGAGTTCGACGAGCTCGACCGCGTCGTCGTCGTCACCGACGCGCTCGACAACGACACGACCTTCGGCTACGACGCCAACGGCAACCGGACCTGGATGGAGGACGCCTCCGCCAACAAACACACCTTCGCCTACGACAAGCTGAACCGGCTGACCTCCGAGACCGACGCCTACTCCGAGTCGATCGTCTACGATTACGACGATGCCGGGCGGCTCGTCTCGATCGTCGACCGGGAGGGCCGCGAGCGGGTCTTCGGCTACGACGACGCCAACCGCCGGACATCGGAAGCCTGGTACTCGGCCGGCAACTCGCTGCTCCAGACGCAGACCTTCGGCTACGATGACGCGGGCTTCCTCGTCTCGGCGACCGACCCGGACGGCGACTACACGATCGTCCGCGACGAGCTGAACCGGGCCGAGGAAGTCGAAACCCCCTCCGGCGTGACGCTCACCTTCGCCTACGACGGGGCCGGCAACCGCACGTCCGTCGCCGACTCCAAGGGCGGTACGCAGACCAGCACCTTCGACCTCGCCAACCGGCTGACCAGCCGGAAGCTCGACGGTCCGTCCGGCGACCTGCGCTTCGATTACAACTACACCGACCGCGACGAGCTCGCCACGGTCACGCGGTTCAGCGACCTGACCGGCACCACACAGGAAGGAAAGTCCAGCTACGCCTACGACGACGGCGGCCGGCTCGTCGACATCGAGCACCGCACCGGCTCCGGGGCCGGCACGCTCATCGCCGACTACGCCTACGAGTACGATCTTGCCAACCGGCTCACGGAGAAAGTGGAAGACAGCGTCACCACGACTTACAGCTACGATGCCATCGGGCAGGTGACGGCCCGGAACAGTTCGACGATTTCGTACGATGCGACGGGGAATCGCACGCTCAGTGGTTATGTCACCGCCGACGGCAATCGAATGACGGAAGACGGGACTTGGACATACGCGCACGATCTCGATGGCAACGTAGTCGGCAAATCGAAGACCGGGGAAGCATGGACGTACGAATACGACCTGCGCGGGCAGATGACGGAAGCGACTGATGGCACGACGACGGTAACGTATGCGTATGATGCGTTTGGCAACCGCATCGGCCGTACAGAAACGGACGGCACCACCACGATCGAAGCCCAGTACGTCGTCGATGGGTGGGACACGACGAAACCGAGCGCGATCGGGACGGAGAACTTCGATACGATTCTCGATCTGGACGGCACGGGCGCCGTGACGGATCGCCGGGTGTTCGGGGCGGGCTTCGACGAGGTCGTGGCTCGCCAGGACGCGGGCGGGGATGTATCGTGGTATGCAACGGATCGGCTGGGTTCGGTCCGCCAGGTCTTTGACAATTCGGGCGCGACGAGCGGCGAAACGGACTACGACGCCTTCGGCGGCTTCCTTGGCGGCGTGCCGGTCGATCGCTACGCGTTCACGGGAAGAGAATGGGACGAAACGCTGGGTTTGCAGTACAGCCGGGCGCGGATGTACGACCCGTCGACGGGCCGCTGGATGGGCGAGGACGGCATCCGGCAGGCAGGAGAAGACCCGAATCTGTACCGCTACGTTGGCAACGGGGCGACGAACGGGGTGGATCCGAGCGGGAATTACTGGATCGTCGATCGACCCGGTGATTACCAGAACTTTGCTGATTTTTTGAATGCCAATGGTATTCAACACGGTTGGGTCGGTGATAGCCGCGGCCAATTTCTCTGGATCAATCCGAATCATCGAGAGAAATTACGTCAGGCGCTGTTGCAGTACTATTCTGAAGACGCAGTCAATGAAATCCTCGACGCCGCAATCGATAATCGCAGTACGCATCATTTATTCGCAGGAGGGAATCCACGAGGAGGATTGGTTCAAAGGCGATATGACAATATTGGGACCAGGTATGTAGATTATTGGATGGCGACAGTGGATCGCGAACAGGGAATCACCGGTCCGAACGCTATCGATCAATTTTTTGATGAGACCGAGGCTGTGGCTTCAGATACCGCTGAGCGGGCAATCCGTTTTGGCAAAGGCTTCATCGATGAACAAAAGATGATTATTGAGTATGCCTGGAATGATCCGAAGGGATTTATCGACAATGCCAAAGAAGGCTTAGGTGAAGGTTTCGAAAACTTTGGACAAGCTGTAAAGGAAATGGTGAACGAGACGGCTGAACTGGTCGGCAAGATCATTACAGATCCAAAGAAATTCGCGTTAGAACTTGCCGAGGCCATCTACTTGCTTGCGACTGACGAGCGAGTGCGAGAGGCGATGAAAAACGAGTTTTTGAAGGACTGGAAAGAAAATCCAAGCAAAGCATTCATCAAAGCCGGCTTAAGCGTCTTGTGCGGGAGTGGCGCCGGCAAAGTCATGAGCGCCGTTAAGACCCTGATGAAGGCGAAGGCTGCCAAGATACTCAAGAAGCTCAAGGCTGGAAACGCCGGACCGATAGCCGAGCAGGCGGCAATGGATCTGGCGGAAGCGGCCGGCAAGACGACCGATCCCAAACAGTTGGAGAAGATCAACAGAGCACTCGACGATATCGAACGCACGAACGGACAGGCCGCATTGGGATCGTCGCTTGCTGAAGCTCTTACGGGCTGCTTCGTTGCGGGCACGCCGATCTTGACCCCAAACGGCCCTAGACCAATTGAAGACTTGCAACCCGGCGACCTCGTCTATTCTGCGTGCGAGGACGATCCAGATTGCACGGTCGGCGTCCAGGTCATTCAACAGGCGATTCGGAGCGTCGCACCGGCGTGGACAGTGCGGATCGGCGGTCAGACATTGCGGATGACATCAGGCCACCCGCTCTACGTGCGTGGCCGGGGCTGGCAGCCACTGCATGAGCTGAACGCGGGCGTGGAGGTCCGCGGCAAGGATGGCGACTACCGCACAATCGACGCTATCGAGCAGTCCGATGTGCCCGAAGTCGTGTATAACATTGAGGTCGGCGAGTACCACACGTTCTTCGTGGGCGGTGCGGGCTGGGACTTCGCGATCTGGGTGCACAATGAACGACTTTGCAATCTTGTTAATAGGCTAAAGCTCGCAAAATCAACTAAAGAAGCAGATGATCTGCGCACTGAAATCAAGAAAAGACTGAAGAATCCTTGCGATGAGGACAAGGCGGATCTTAAGAATCCGGAGCTTGCCAAGCAACTGTGGGATCAAAATATTGAGATACCATCAGCGGCAGAACTAAGAAAACTTCCTGTTAAGCAGAAGGGTATCAAGCAATCACAGAAAGCGCAAAAGGATTATGACAAGCTGACGGATCAGCAGAAGAAAGCCCATGACGAGATTGTCAATGACTTAACCTTGGGAAAGGCCGGGCGAAACCAGCATCCGCTAACTGGCGACAGAAAGGGACAATTTGCCGCAGACTTACCCGGCTCAGGTGGAGGCAGAGGCCGAATGAGAATAGTCTATACCATCACCGATGATACAATCAATGTAATTGAAATTGTTGATTACCACTAACATCTATTATTTTGGTATTTCAGGCAGTTATTATACATTGTTATTCTACTGCTCCGGTGTAACACTGACAGCTTGCCAAGGTGACTGATGAGGCACATTATATTAGAGATATATTGTCTTCGTGATTCCGAAGGCGAAAAGGATGTAGCCTGCATTTGCAGCGATGGACGTTCAATGCCTAGTTTGCATTGTTTCACTGCCGGGGTTTCGGGGCAGCGATGTCCGAATCTTGCGTTTACAACAGCGGAGAACGAAATCGCATACTCGGGTGCAGATGGCGTCGTTCGAGCCGATAACTGTATTGGTTTTGGCGGAGACATGGTGCCTCATGAGGGGCCATTAGATCAGTTGCTATTCATATGGGAATCTGTATGCCACAAAAAGATTGACGAAGCATTTCATGAGTACATGAGCCAATTAATTAAATACGAAAGCCGGTAGTGTGCGTCCGTCCTGGTCAAAAACTCTGTCCAATCGTTCGCGCTGCAATTTCCAGACGAAACCGCAACCGGAGCAGGACAAGGGATGTCCAAATTCGAGCAACGTTTGGTGGACATGCGTTTACAGAAACGGGGCGATTTGCGAGCGAGCGCGGACCTTCGACGCGATCAGATCGATCGGAACCGCCCGCAATCTCGATCGGCTTCACGCCGCGGAGCGGTGGTAGTGCCGGATCAGCCCGCCGAGTCGCTTGCGGCAATTGATCCGGCCCTTCGTGGGCTTCACGGCCTTGGCACCGTCCGACAGCGGCACGTTGCCGATCCCCTGGTGCGGCCGCTCCGAGTTATAGTGGGCCAAATAATCCGTCAAAACGTGCCGCACATGCTTCTCGCCGCAGAAAACGAAGTGATCCAAACACTCGTTCCGGAGCGATTGGACGAACCGCTCCGCATGGGCGTTCAAGTTTGGGGCCCTCGGCCCGACACGCTGCACCTTCGCATCCTCGGCCTCGAAGATTGCATCAAACTCCTTCGCGTACTTCCCGTCGTGATCGATGATCAGGTGCGAGACCGGGTGCCCCATCTCCTCCATCCGCATCGTCGCGTTGCGGGCTTGCTGTTTCATCCAAGCCGCGTCCGGGTTCGCGCTGACGCCGCCGATGAACACCTTCCGCGTGCCGGGGTGGATGAAGAACAGCACTGACAGATCGACGATCCCGCGCGTGGTCCAGGTCTTCACGGTGAGAAAGTCGCTGGCCCACAAGGTTTCCGCGTGCCGCGTCAGGAAGTCGCTCCACGATCCGACGCCGCGCTTCGGCCCGGGATCGAGACCGGCCACGCGCAAGATGTTGATCACCGTCGAGCGACTCACGGTGCCGATGCCGAGTTTCTTCAACTCGCCGAGAAAGCGCGAGTATCCCCAGCCCGTCTCGCGGGCCAACTGCAATACGAGATCGCGAACGCTTTCCTCCGTCCGTGGCCGGCCCGGCTTGCGGCTGCTTCGCTTCGGCCGTTTCTTCTCGCCGGCGAGCCACCGGGCAAAGGTCCGCGGCGAGACGATGGTGATGACGCCGCCGATGGCCTTGCCAAGCTTCCGTCCAAACCTCAACAGCCGGGATCGCTCGCGCGGCGTGATCTCGATCCGTTCCGGCAGCTTGCTGCGGAGGATGCGGTTCTCCTCGCGAAGGAACTCGACGCTCCTTGCGAGTGATCCAATCGAGCGATTCGCCGAAGGCGTTTTCCAGTTCGGGGATGGTGCGGAGTTCGCGGCGTCGCAACTCGTTCTTGATCTTGGAGAAGACTTGTTCGATCGGATTGAAGTCGGGGCTGTAGGGCGGCAGGTACAGCACGCGGGCGCCGACGGCGTGCACCGCGTCGACGGCGGCCTGGACCTTGTGGGTTTGCAGGTTGTCCAGGACGGGAGGGGCGCGATGGGAATTCCGAATCTCCGGGAATCGTTCGTGCCGGCGTCAGGGCCGCTTCGCGCCCGACAATTCCCAAATCTTGACCGCGCCCGGAGCGCTGGCGGCGAGCCTCTGGCCGTCCGGACTGAAGACGACGTTGCCGATGCCGGGATTCTCAAACGTGAAGGATTCGACCACTTGTCCCGTCCCGACCTCCCAGACGCGAACGACGCCGTCGAAGCAGGTGGCCGCGATGCGGTGGTTGTCGGGATGGATGGCGACGCGCGCGACGGTCTTCGTCGCGCCGGCGAGGGTCTTGTGAAGTTTGCCAGTGTCGGCGTGCCAGACCTTCACCGATTGATCGACCCCGCCGGAGGCGATCCACTTCCCGTCCGCGCTCCAGGCGACACTCCAGACGGGTTTTTCCTGGGACGGCGTGGAAAGAACCACTTTGTTTTGCTCGAGGTCCCAGACCTTTACCGACCAATCGGGCGATTTGCCCGTACCAAAACAAACTTTTCGACCGTCGGGGCTGATTGCGAATCCGTTGAGGATATGTTTAGGGTCGAATGCGACGGCACTACGCGTAAGCTTATTGCTTGGAAGGTCCAGCACCGAGAAAGCCCCCGTAGCATCGGCACAGACGACGCGCTTTCCGTCCGGCGAGAATACGGCTTCACGCACGGCGCCTTGGAGTGTCGGCAATGCCGGCAGTGGCTTGCCGGTCGCGGCGTCCCAAAGGCGAACGGTGAATTCCGAATTGCTCAAAGAGAGAATATGCCCGGCAGTACTATACGACGCGCGAAACTGATTCCCCGGCACGTTGAGCGTAAACACTTCACGCGCGGTTCGCGCATCCCAAACGCGGACGACCTTCGTGTCCCCAACGACGAGGCGAGCACTGTCCGGACTGAAACCCAAGGCGAGGACGGAACCGGTCTGTGGGATGATTTGACGTAGCGAACTTGGAACGGCGATTTCACCGGACATCGCGTTCGGTCTTGGAAGTACGATGGAGGACGGCAGATCCCAAATCCGGACGATTCCCGGAGCGCTGGCCGCGAGCCTCTTGCCATCAGGGCTGAATGTTGCAGCTCCGGGGCCGATCTCGGTCGGATCCAACTTGCGTGCGAATACGATTTTCTTCGCGCCGAGGTCCCACACTTCCACGGTGCCGTTGAAGCACACGATCGCCACCGTGTTGGAATCGCGACCATACGCAACGGCCGACGCCGTCGTAGAGGACGATTGGTTGACAGGAATCACCGTTCGAGGGAGCCCCGTCGCGGCATCACGAATGAACAATTGGCGGTCCGCTTCCGCCGAAGCAATCGACTTGCCATCCGGGCTCCATGCCACCGAATAGATGACCCCGGCCTTCCACGAGGCGACCGGCGTCCCCGAAGAGAGATCCCATATTTTTCCGCTCCATTCGGAGCCGATACCGAGACCCACGCATACACGATTCCCATCGGGACTGACAGCCATTCTGGTGACCGAAAGTTTTCCCTCGAACGCGGGAAAGGATTTGACGAGCATTCCGTCGGGTTCCATCACGAAGAAGGAGCCGCCGGCGCTCAACGCGACGATTCGATTGCCTGCCGCTCCGAAGATGGCATCGATCAAAATGCCCTTGGGCGAACGCACAAGGCCTTTCAATTTTCCCGTGGCGGAATCGTGCAGTCGGACGACGGATTCTAAATTGCATACGGAAAGGACTCGTCCATTCGGTCCGTACTGCACGCGTGCGACGGGACTTGGCGATTCCAGTTTGAACGATGTATTTCCCGTTTTCGCATTCCAGATCCGGACGAGTTTCGAGTCGCTCGTGACGATCATGGATCCATCGGAACTGAATCCGAGTGCCCGCGTTGCGGAAGTATGTTCCAGCAAGGTCAGGCCAGCTTCGGCCTTATCTTTCAACAGATGTTCCAGCGTCTTGCGGGTGGCGAGATCGTTTGGCGCAAGTTGGATCGATGCCTGGAGTTGTGCGATCGCGTTCTCGAAATCGCCACGATTCCGAAATGACATACCACGGTGATAGTGTCCTCGGGCTTGCATGATCGTATCGCGATACGGTTGATTTCGCAGATAGAGCGCCAGCCGTTTCCGACCTTCGGTACCGAGTTCTCGTACATATTCCGGTACGGCGAGCGCTCGCTTCTGGGATTCAATCGCCTTGGCGAAATCACCCGATTCCGCAAACGCGGCCGCCTGAGTATCAATATAAATCGCCTTGTTTCCTTCGGTCAATCTCACGGCCTTTTCCGCGTGTTCGACGGCCCGTTTTCCATTGCGAATCTCGGTAGGTCCCGTCGACAAGAGCCACGCCAAACTATTGTGAACGGACGCGAGTTGGGGATCGAGATCGACTGCGTTGGCATAGTTCGCGACCGCGTCCGCCCAGAGCGCCGCGTCGGCCAGCGCATCCCCCAATTCGGCATGATACTCGGCTTTCATCGGCTTGAGACGAATCGCATCTCGATATGCAAGTATCGCTTCATCCAATTCCCCACTGGCTCTCAGAGAATCTCCGAGACACGAGTAGGCAGCAGCGCTATTGGTGTCGATGCCAATGGCGACTCTGTGCGCGGCAATTGCTTCCGCGTACTTTTCCTGCTTGTGATAGACCGAGCCTAAACCGATCAGTGGTAGAGTTGATTTGGGATCCAACCGATTCGCGACTTTGAATGTCGCGATCGCCTCCGTATATTGCTCCAGATCCAAGTACGCGTGTCCGAGACCGATGTGGGGCGAAACGTATTTGGGATCGAGCCGGATCGCTTCCTTGAACTCCGCAATCGCCTCGACGTGCTTCTTCTGACGGGAATACACGCCTCCGAGATTATTCCGTGGATACAAGTACTTGGGATTGAGTCGAATCGCTTCTTTGAATGCGGCGATCGCCTCGCCGTCGCGGTCTTGGGCCCAGTAATAAGTCCCGAGGTTGTTGTGAGAGAAGGCGCTCTCGGGTTTGAGGCGAATGGCTTCTTGGATGGACGCGACGGCGCCGGGGAGATCTCCCGATGCCTTCAAGGCGATCGAGAGATTGTAGTGGGCCAAAAAATATTTCGCATCCAGTCGTACAGCTTCCTTATAGGACGCGATCGCGGCCGGCAAATCTCCGGAATCCTTCAAACCGATACCCAATTGCGTGTGAATGAGGGCGTGGCGAGGATCGACCCTTGCGGCTTCCTTCCATACCGCGAGAGCGCCGGGAATGTCGCCCATTCCGTGGAGGGCGTGCCCCAATGCGGCGAGCACCGCGGCGTTGTCCGGTCGGATGGCCCGACTTGCCCGGAACGCCCCGACCCGTTCGGGATTCTTGGCGGGACCTGCCGGAAGTATCATCCCCAGCGTATATGGCGGCAGGAAATCGCGCGGATTGAGCGCCATGGTACGACGTAAGAGCGGTGCGGCGTCCAAACCTTGCTTTGTCATGATTGACGCGATGGCAATCGCATCGCCGGACGAGAGCTGCGTCTTTTCGATTTTTGCCACCAAAGCCAAGAGTTGGCTACTGTCTTGCCAAATGGCGGGATCACGAAAGGGCGCTGCCGGGGAATTCGGGTCCGCTCGACCGACGGCCGATAAGACTCTGTCTCGAATGAACGCATCGGGTTCCAAAATTGCCCAATCGTTCAATGCGGCCAAGAGATCGATCCGAATCGCCGATTGGGTCACCGTGGCTCCGGTCGCTTCGGGGTTCGCAACCACATCGTGTTTTCGTGTCAGGAATGCGTCTCGATACTTCCTTGGTGCTTGTTCCGATTCAAAATGTCCATCGCCACCATCGATACCGGGAAGCCATGTCGAACGTTCCATCCGAATCTCGTCGAGTTCACGGACGAACGAGAGGTCCGCCTTCGCTTGATTCACAGCCGCGTCGAGGTCCGGGGCGAACGTCGCTGCGAGTTCACCCGCTTCCGACAGATTTTGCTCCGCCGCAGCGTACCGATAATCCTTACGGGCGTCGGCAGCGAGCGCGAGCAAGTTTCGGGCCCGCTCGCGGGCGTGATCATTTTTCAGATTCGCTTCATCCTGTTTGCGAGTCCTCCACAACGCAAACGCTCCGCCCCCGAACAGGATGATCATGACCGAGAAAAATGCCAGCCCGTACGCCGTCGCCAGCGCGGGCTTGCGTCGCGACCACTTCACCGCGCGTTCGATCGCGCCCGCCGGCCGAACGCTCACCGGTTCGTCCGCCGCGAATCGCGCCAGGTCGTCCGCCAGCGCCTGCGCGGTCGCGTAGCGATCGTGCGGCGCCTTCGCCAGGCACTTCAAACAGATCAATTCCACATCGCGCGGCAAGCCCGGCACACGCCGGCGCGGGCGCTCCGGTTCCTCTTCCGCAACCTTCCGCAACAGACTGATCGGGTCGTCGTCCTCGAACGGTTTCGTACCGGTCAGGCAGACGTAGAGGATCACGCCGAGGGAATACACGTCCGCGGCGGGGCCGACGAACTTGGTGCCGCCCGTGGCCTGCTCCGGCGACATGTACGCCGGCGTGCCCATGATGGCTTGCCGCGCCGTCAGGTCGTTGCGGTCGTCGCGCTTGGCCAGGCCGAAGTCCGAAATCTTCGGCTCGCCGGATTCGTCGAAGAGAACGTTGCCCGGCTTGAGATCGCGGTGGACGATGCCGCGATCGTGAATGGCCTGAACCCCCTGCGCGAGCTGCGCCACGAGTCGCGCGGCCGGTTTCGGTTCGAGTCGGCCGCGGAACTTGAGACGGTCCGCGAGGCTGCCGCCGGCGAGGTATTCGAGCGCGAGGAACGGCCGGCCTTCGCTATCGCCGTATTCAAACACCTGCACGACGTGCGGGTGTTTCACGGCCGCGACGGCCTCGGCCTCGGCGAGAAAGCGAATCAGTTCCTTCCGGTCCGCGCGGTCCCGGTCGGACAGGATCATCTTGAGGGCGACGATGCGATTCAGCGGCCTCTGCCGGGCGCGATAGACGACGCCCATGCCGCCGCGGCCGAGGAGGCCGAGGATTTCGTAGCCGGGCATGACGGGCGACGGACCGTCCCACGCGGCTTCGGTTCCGGCGGCACCGGTCGAATCGTCGGCCGAAACGACCGTCTGCGGCGTCCACGGGCCGGTTTGACTGACCGGGGCTTTCTCAGGTTCGCGCGCGGGCATGGCGGAAGATCCCCATACGCCGAGAAATGACAGCGGAGCGGGAGGGATTGGAACCCTCGTCGAACTTATGGGGAAATCGCCGCATTTCGAGTCCGGCGGCGTAGAATCCGGCGCACCGGCCGTCTTCGATCCCGAAGTGCTCTCGCTCATCGACTCTTGGACAAGTCTGCCGGAGGCCCTTCGCATCGGAATCCTGGCGATGGTACGAACGGCCGGCGCTCACTCGCGACGGGACGGAAGCGCGTGAGTACCGGCCACCCCCCGGCCGATCAATCTGGCGGGCGGTACCGGGTTTGCTCTCGATGGGCCGACATGCGGCGCGTCCTATTTTTTCCCACCGACCTTCGCGAGCAAGTCCTTGACCTTCGCCCGGTCGCCGTGCGTGGTGCTGACCTTCGCGAACGTCACCGTTCGCTTGCGGTCGATCACGAACGTGGACGGGTAGGCGGTCTCGTTCTTCGCGTTCCACCGCAGCCCGTAGGCGGTCGTGAACGCGTAGTCGGGGTCGAGGAGGATCGTGAAGTGGGCCGGGTAGTCCTTCCCCTTCACGAATTCGTCCGCGCGATCCTTCAACCCCTTGGCCGGGCCGGGGTAGACAAATAGGACGCGCGCGTCAGCCGCCTTGAAGGCGTCGGCCTGCGTTCGGAACTCGGCGAACTGCTTGGTGCAGATCGGGCACTGGTAGCCGGGGTAGCCCCGCAGGACGACCAGGACCACCGGCCCGTCGGCCGTCAGCTTCGACAGCTTCACCTTCTCGCCGTCGAGGGCGGACAGCTCGAAGTCCTTCGCTTCGTCGCCGACCTTCGGGCCGATCTTGGCGGCGGCCGGGGTGGGCGGGTCGGCGGCGAGTGCCACCACGGCGAACGCGGCGGCGAAGGTCAGGGCGAACAGGGATCGGCCGAACATGCTGGAATACCTCCTCGGGGAACGCGGACGGATTCGGTCCGCGTTTGTGGTTGGATGCTCGGCGACCGGCCGGGGTTACGCCGGTCCGGGATTTTGTCGGCGGCGATGCTCCCGCAGGAGTCCGAACAGTTCGCGGACGGTTGCCGGCCGGTGCTCGCGTCGGCGGTTCGCGGCGCCGATGCGGAACAATAGCGCCCACTGGCGGAACAACGTTCGGTACGCGCGCCCCAGGGACCAGGACGGGTCGTAGAGGTTGGTCGATTCGGATGCCACGCCGTTCAACTCCACGATTGCGAACCCGTGGCCGGCGCGGAACTCGGTTTCATCGGAGTAGCGAACGTCGAATCGGCCGATGAAGAATCCATCGAAGCGGCGGGCGAGGGCGTCGAATGCGGCTTCCATTTCGGGCGTCCGGAGATCGCTCCCGTCGCGGAACAGCGTGCCCTGGCAGTGGTTCCCCGCGGTGGCGAGGGCGAATCGCTCTCCGACGTCGAGCACGCGCCCAAGTTGCTCCGCGTGCCGCGTCAGGAAGACCTTCGCCTGCATCCGGTGGCGCGGGTGGGACCAGATGAGCTCTTCGAGCGTGGACCGGCCGTCGCCGATCGCGACCGGGAAGACTTTATCCGTGATCGAGAAGATGTGGCCGCGATCTTCGTCGGGCAGGCGATAGTAGAAGACACCGGCCTCGAACGGGCCGGGGTGGAACGGTTGGGCGACGACCGCGTCGGGGTTTTCGATCAGGTATTTTTCCACGTCCACGAGGTCGTGCAGCTTGCGCACGCCGGTCCCGCGTTCGCCGACGTTCGGCTTCAGGATGAGGGGGAACTCCCAATCGGTTTCTTGCACGAGCCGCAGTCGGTCGGCGACATCGCCGGGCGGGATGAGCCGCGTGGGAACGATCCGGTCGGCCGGAAGCCGAGCGAGGATGTCGGCCTTCGATTCGCCGACCACGCCGCCGGCGGGGACGATGCCGGGGTTCGCGGCGGTCCAGACGGTGGCGCCGCGGTACCGGAGGGCGAGGACGAGATACCACGGGACGAGGGGCAGGTAGAAGAGCCACGCGGGCCAGAACTCCCAGCGCCAGAGTTTGGAGAGCCGCGCAATGAGCTTGGCCCGGCCGATCGGGGAGACGAGCTTCGGGACGACGATGGATCCGAGGCCGAGGGCGGCGAGGGCGGGCCAGCCGCGGTCGAGGATCGAGTCGCCGGCGAGGACGACGGCGAAGATGAGGGACGGCGTCCAAACGGCGGCGGCGAGCAGCGTCCAGGCGAGGAAGCGGGCGGGGCAAACGCCGAGGATGCCGGCGGCGAGGAAGAGGGGCACGCGCGTGCCGGGGAGGCCACGCGCGACGAAGGCGGTGCGGCCGCCGCGTTCGCAGAGCTGCGCGGAGAGTTTCGCGAACCGTTCGGGCGTGAGGAGCTTGCGGACCCAGTGCCAGCGCAGGGCGCGGGTGCCGGCGGCGCGGCCGAGGAGCCAGACGCCGAAATCGCCGAGGACGATGCCGAGGAAGCAGCCGGCGAGCGCGGGCGGCCAGTCGATCTTCCCGGCCGCGAGGAGCAGCCCGGCGGCGATGCAGGCGAGGTCTTCGTTCACGAACGAGGCCGCGATCAGGCCGAAGACGACGGCCCACGGCCCGGCGGCGAGGCCGATGTCGAACGGGATCATGACCGCGCCCCCGAAAGGCTCAGCGATTCGCGAACCGTCGAATCGCCATCCGCGAAGTAGTCGAACTGTATCGCGCCGTCGTCGCGCGCGACGACGGCGCGGCTGACGGTGCGGGCGTCGACTCGCTCCATGTTCACGCTCAGGTGTTCGCGGCCCGGCCAGCGATGGGCGTGGAAGGCGTCCTGCGCCGCATCGGGATCCAACGCGGTCTCGAACACGAGTTCAAACAGCTCCCGTCGGGGCTTCTCGACGAGGTGGTCGCCGAGTCCGGACGACGTGAACAGCACCGGCGAACCGCCGAGCAGCCGGCTGCTGACCATCGACTGGCGGCCGTCCCAGCGGAGGTCGGCGATGACGCCGCGACCCACCACGACGAGGCGGAACGGCGCGAAATCGGTCGGCCGCAACGACCGTTCGAAGCGATCCAGCGCGTCGGCGGGCGAATCGCAGCCGAGGAGCGCCGGCACGATCTGGCCGCGGCTTCGCACGGCCTTCGCGCCGACGGGCCGCGGCGGATTGCCGTTCAACAGGGCGAGGATCAGTCCGGCATCGTTCGCGCCGATCCAGGTGCCGTCGGACACGGGATCGATGGGCAAGATCGCCTCGCGCCGGCCGAATCGGCGGCGCACGGGCGGACGGGCCGCGGGTCGGCACCGGTTCTCGTCGCGGTTGAAAGCGACGCGCACGCGATCGGTACCGAGCGGGAGGATCGTCATCGTGCACATGGCCGGCTCCGGCGATGGGCGAGCGTGGACGGGGCATAGCCGAACTCGGGCGGCAGGGGCGCGCCTTGCAGTTTGGCCAGGAGCGCGATCAGCGCGTTGTGGTGGATGGTGTGGCTCAGCACGAACGCGATCTCGCGGTCGATCGAGGTTTCCATCGTGACGGCCGGCGCGTCGGGCGCGACGATCGCCCGCATCGCGAGGGACGCGGGCGCGTCGGCCCAGTCGAAATCGAGGAGTTGACAACTGAGCTGGCGAATCGCGGACCGGGCCGCCCCGCGGTCGCGTTCGATCCCGGTGCCGCGTTCGCGGAGGTCGTAGTCGAGTTCGCCGGTCTCGGCGGCGCGGAGCAGGGCCTCGACGTGGTCGAGGTTGTGCCGGACGTGCCCGCCGATACCGCTGGTCACGAGGCCGCCCGGCGTCGCGACGTACTGATCGTCCGCGAGGCCGGCCAGCAACTCGTCCAACTGCTCCAGCACCGCCACCAGCGGCCCGACGGCGGGCGGCAGTCCGTTCGCGATCATGCGTCGACTCCCCGTTTCGACCTCGAATTGAGAAGTCGATGGAGGTACGATGCCGGAGGCGTTCGTTGGGTTACGTGTCGGCGAGGTTCCCGTGGCGGAAGCCCGAATGAATGTGGACTCCGACGACGGGGCGGTGCTGCGCGCCATCGTCGAGGGCACGGCCGGGCACACGGGCGTCGAGTTCTTCCGGAACCTGGTGCGCTGCCTGAGCCAGGCCACCGGCGTGCCGAACGCGTTCGTCGCGGAGTTCGCCGGCCATCGGGCGCGGGTGCGGACGCTGGCGTTCTGGCAGGGCGACCGCTTCGTGCCCGACGCCGAGTGGGATTTGCCCGGCACGCCGTGCGAGGACGTGCTGAAGGGGAACCTCTGCCACCATCCGTTCGGCGTGGCACGGAAGTTCCCGAAGGACGCCGGCGTCGAGAGCTACCTCGGCGTGGCGCTGAAGGACGCGACCGGCGACGTGCTCGGCCACCTGGCGATCTTCGACGCGCTCCCGATGCCGGCGGTGCCGCGGCACCTGCATACCTTCCAGATCTTCGCCGCGCGCGCCGCCGCGGAGCTGGACCGCCTGCGGGCCGAGGCGCGTTTCCGCGATCTCTTCGACGAGGCGCCGATCGCCTACGTCCACGAAGACCTGCAATCGCGCTTCCTGCGGGCGAACCGGGCGGCGCTGCGCATCCTCGGCGTGCGGCCGGAGGAGGCGATCGGCTTCCGCGGCCTCTCGCTCGTGCCCGACACGCCGGACGCGCAACGCCGCGCGCGGGAAGCCTTCGAATCGGTCGGCCGCGGCACCGACACCGCCGGCGTCGTGCTCGAACTCCGCCGCAAGGACGACGCCCGGCCGATCTGGATCCAGTGGTGGTCCAACCCCGACCCCGGCGGCACCTTCACGCGCACGATGTTCCTCGACATCACCGAGCGCGTCTTGATGGAGCGTGACCGCGCGAAGCTCAGCGCCCAGAACCATTACTTCCAGGACGAGATCAAGTCGGTCCACAACTTCGAGGAAATCGTCGGCCGCAGCCCGAAGCTGCTCGCGGTGCTGCAGCGCGTCTCGCGCGTCGCCGCCACCGATTCGACGGTGTTGATCGAGGGCGAGACCGGCACCGGCAAGGAACTGATCGCCCGCGCGATCCACTCGGCGAGCGCGCGGAAGGCGAAGCCGCTCATCAAGCTGAACTGCGCCGCGCTGCCGACGAACCTCGTCGAGAGCGAACTGTTTGGCCACGAGAAGGGCGCATTCACCGGCGCGCTGCAGCGCCGGCTCGGCCGCTTCGAACTCGCCGACGGCGGCACGCTCTTCCTCGACGAGATCGGCGAATTACCGCTGGACGTGCAGGCGAAACTCCTGCGCGTGTTGCAGGAGCGCGAGTTCGAGCGCGTCGGCGGCGAGCGGCCGATCGCCGTGGACGTGCGCATCATCGCGGCCACGAACCGCGACCTCGCCCGGATGGCGAAGGAGAAGACGTTCCGCGAAGACCTCTTCTACCGGCTGAACGTCTTCCCCGTTCAGTTGCCGCCGCTGCGCGAGCGGGCGGACGACGTGCCGCTGCTCGCGACGTTTTTCGTCCAGAAGTTCGCCACCCGCATCGGCAAGCGCATCGACACGGTCGGCCGCGAGACGCTCGACCTGCTGTCCGCCTACCCGTGGCCGGGCAACATCCGCGAACTCGAGAACGTTCTCGAACGCGCGATCATCCTCGCGGACGGCCCGACGCTCGACATCGACCCCGAGCAGCTCGGCCTGCCCGCCCCGCCGCGCGCGGAGCCGACCGCGCAGAGCCTCGTCGCCATCGAGCGCGAGCACATCGCCGACGTGCTCCGCCGCACCGGCGGTGTCGTCGAAGGTCCGCACGGCGCCGCCCGCATCCTGGACCTCCACCCGAACACGCTCCGCAGCCACATGAAGAAGCTCGGCATCGCCCGCACCGCCCACGAACCCTCGTAGCGGCCACGAAATATCGTGGGGGACGGTGGCCTTCCCTCGCAACCGATTCCAGAGTGCATCGCTCTATTCCCCTATTTTTTAAGGGTATTCATCGAATCGAGCGAAAATCGCCGTCTCCGGCACGGGTCTCGCTTTGGTGGGAAGTATCCGCCTCACCCCACCGGAACCGACGACCATGTGTGCCCTCGAACTCGATTCGGAAGTCGAACTGCTCGCCCGGCTCCGCGCCGGCGAACTCGCCGCCCAGGACGAATTCTTCCGCGCGCACGTCCCGGCCGTGATGGCCGTCGCCCGCAAATATCTGGGCGATACCGACCGCGCCGCCGACGCGGCGCAGGATACGTTCCTCGCGGCCTTCCGCGCGATCGGCACGTTCCACGCGACCGCCCGACTCGGCACCTGGCTGCACCGTATCGCCGTGAACGCCTGCCTGATGAAACTGCGCAGCGACCGCCGCCGCCGGACCGTGCCGCTCGACGCGGGATGCGACCGGAGCGCGCCGTGTGAACCCGAACCGCTCGAACGGGGCGAGACCGCGATCCGCGTTCGCGAAAGCCTCGAACGATTACCGTCGGCGTTTCGCACGATCCTCGAATTGCGCGACCTGCAAGGGTTGGACACCTCGGAGACGGCGGCGAAACTCGGCACGTCCGAGTCCGTCGTCAAGACGCGCCTGCACCGCGCCCGCCACGCCCTCCGGGAAATCCTGGAACCGATCGCCGCGAGCCTGTAACCGAATCCCATCCTCGACATCGAATCCTTCAATCGCGAAGAATGGGTGCGCGTCGCAAAATACGTGTGGGATATTTGTTCAGATCAATTGTCTTCAGGCCGAAGGCCTGGTTGCTTCGGTCTTCAGGCCGAAGGCCTGGTTGCTTCGGTCTTCAGGCCGAAGGCCCGGGTTGCTTCGGTCTTCAGGCCGAAGGCCCGGGAGTGCTTAGCCCAGGGCGAGGAGGCTCGGCGACGACGCCCTGGGTTGCGGTGCCATAATACGCCCAGCCTGAAAGGCTGAGACAAAGACGTTCGACGGAACGGAATCTGTCGCAGTCCTTCGGACTGCCTCGCGTTATTCACCGTCTCCCAGGGCGTCGCCGCAGCGGCTCGCCCTGGGCTAAGCACTCCCAGTCCTTCGGACTGAAGAGGAACCGACGGAGTCGACACATGCTCCACCAACGATTATGACGCACACTCCCGGAGAAGGAACCATGACATCGAATCGCGTCGCCCTCGTGACGGGCAGCGGCAAGAAGCGCGTCGGGTCGGTCGTGGCCGAGGCGCTCGCGCAGCGCGGCTATGCCATCGCCGTCCACTACCGCAGCTCCGGCGCGGAGGCCGAGGAGACCGTCGTCGAACTTCGCAAGCACGGCGTCGACGCGAGGGCGTACCGCGCCGACCTCGCCGACGAGACGGCCGTTCGCACCATGGTCGCCGCCGTCCTCCGCGACTTCGGACGCCTCGACACGCTCGTCAACTGCGCCGCCGTCTGGCAGTCCAAGAAACTCGAAGACGTCACCGCCGACGACGTGCGGATGCACTTCGACACGAACGCGCTCGGCACGTTCCTCTGCGGCCAGCACGCCGGCCTCGCCATGGCGAAGCAACCCGAAGGCGGGCTGATCGTCAACATCGGCGACTGGGCGGAGGTGCGGCCGTACCTGCACTACGCCGCGTATTTCCCTAGCAAGGGGGCGGTCTCGGCCATCACGCGCTGCCTCGCGGTCGAGCTGGCGAGCCGAAATCCGAACGTGCGCGTGAACGCGATCCTGCCCGGCCCGGTGATGCTGCCGCCGGACCTGCCGGAGGAGGAGAAACGCCAGGCGATCGGCGCCACGCTCGTGAAGCGCGAGGGCAGCCCGCACAACATCGCGCAGGCGGTGCTGTCGTTCCTGGACAACGATTTCGTCACCGGCGTGCTGCTACCCGTGGATGGCGGCCGCACCGTCTACGCGCCGGACTGAGGAGGATCCACCATGATCGTCGCCGAAGCCATCCTCGCGATCATCGCAGGCTATGCGCTCCTCGGCCTGCTGTTCGCCGGGCCGTTCCTCGCTCGCGGCGTGACGCGCCTCGATCCGGCCGCGCGGGGAACGTCGCTCGCCTTCCGACTCGCGATCCTGCCCGGCACGATCGCGCTCTGGCCGGTCCTCGCCCGCAAGTGGATCGGAGGTTCGCCGTGACCGCGTCGCACCGCCGCTGGCACCTTCGACTCTGGTTCGCACTCGTTCCCGTCGTGGTCCTGATTCTCCTGCGGGGGTTGCCGCGATGAGCGTGACGTATCGGCCCGTGAAGTGGAACCGCAACAAGCGCGTCTACGACGCGATCCTCGCCGCGGGCATCGCCGGCTACCTCGCCGTCTTCCTCGCCGTCGGCACCCTGCTGTTCGACGAAGACGCCATCGGCTTCCCGATCCTGCTCTTGCGCGCCCTCGGCACGGCGGCGTTCGTCCTCCTGCACGTCGCCCTCGCCATCGGCCCGCTCGCGCGGCTCGACCGCCGCTTCCTGCCCGTCCTCTACAACCGCCGGCACCTCGGCGTCGCCACGTTCCTCCTCGCGCTCGGCCACGCCGCCGTCGCCCTCGGCTACTACCACGGATTTGGACTCGTCAACCCGATCCTCTCGCTGCTCACCGCGAACGCGAATTATTCCTCGCTCGTGGCGTTCCCCTTTGAAATCCTGGGGCTTCTCGCCCTCGCGATCCTCTTCCTGATGGCCGCGACCAGCCACGACTTCTGGCAGAAGACCCTCGGGCCGAGCGCCTGGAAATCGCTGCACATGCTCGCGTACCCGGCCTACGGGCTGATTGTGCTCCACGTCGCGCTCGGGGCGCTGCAATCCGAGACGCAGGCGATCTACCCGATCCTCCTCGTCGCCGGCTTCGCGACCGTCGCCGGGCTGCACCTCGCCGTCGGCCGGCGCGAACGGAGCCGCGATCGGCGCGTCGCGCTCGACGTCGCCTGGATCGACGTTGGGAACGCAAACGACATCCCGATGGACCGCGCCAAGGTGATCGCGACGCCGGGCGGCGAGCGCGTCGCCATCTTCCGCCACGCCGGCGGTCTCTCCGCCGTCACCAACGTCTGCGCCCACCAACGCGGCCCCCTCGGCGAAGGCAAGATCGTCGACGGCTGCATCAGCTGCCCCTGGCACGGCTGGGAATACCGCCCCGAAGACGGCTGCTCGCCGCCGCCCTTCCACGAGCGGATCGCCACCTTCCGCCTCCGGCTCGAGGGCCGCCGCGTCTTCCTGAATCCGGAACCGCTGCCCCCCGGCACGCCCGTCCCACCCGTCCGCCTTCCCGGAGCGAAACCGTGAACGATCCACACTACATCGGCTGGTTCCCGATGCCGCCCGCCCTCGCGCGGTTCCTGCGGCCGCTCGCGGTCGGCGTCGTCCTCGCCGGCCTCGCGCTCGCCGCCGGCCTCTCCTCCTCGCAGCGACCCGCCGGCCCCGGCCGCTGGGACGACGCCCGCGAAGTCTCCTTCGACGGCATCGCCGTCGCTGAACCCTACGCGATGCTCCGCACGCCGACCGAAACGATTCTGCTCGTGGAGGCCGGCAAGTTCGGCGCGCAGGATCGGCTCCGGCCGTTCGACGGTCAAGGCGTTCGTGCGACCGGCACGCTGATCGAGCGTGACGGCAGGAAGATGCTCGAACTCGGCGACGGCGACGCCGCCTTGCAGGCCATCGACTGGAAAGCCGAGCGCGCGATGGAAGAAGTCGCCACGCCCGTGACATTGGCGGGCGAGATCGTCGATGCGAAGTGCTACCTCGGCGCGATGAAGCCCGGCGGCGGCAAGACGCACAAGGGCTGCGCGATCCTCTGCCTGCGTGGCGGCATCCCCCCGCTGTTCGTGTCGAAGACCGACGGCGGGGTCCGCTATGATCTCGCCACCGACTCGCACGGCCGGCCCCTCGGCGAAGACCACTTCGAGTTCGTCGGCGAGCCTGTCACCGTCACGGGCCAACTCGTGACCGGCCGCGGCTGGCCAGTTCTCAAAATTGGATCAATCCGACCCTCGCGTTAAGATCACGATCGAGATCCATGGCGGTCTAGCGATAAGCCATGGATGTCCGCATCGAAATCGCCACCCGTCCTGGAAAAACCTTGTCCTGTCATTTCGATTGCGATTTCCAGACGAAATTGCACTCCGTTCATGACGAGCGCAACCCGAAATCCGGAAGCATTGAGTGGACAGGCGATTACGTAATCGGCACGAATTGCGAACCGGCACGGTCCTTCGACGCGAACCAATCGATCGGAACATTGTGCGATCCGCCCGCGCTCTTGATCGGCTTCAGGCCGCGGAGCGGTGGAAGTGCCGGATCAGCCCGATGATCCCGCGCGTGGTCCACGTTCTCACGGTGAGGAAATCGCTGGCCCACAAGATCTCCGTGTGTCTCGTGAGGAACTCGCTCCAAGAATAGACGCCGCGCTTCGGTCCCGGATCGCGGCCGGCCTGCCATACGATGTGGCTCCCCGCGAATCAGCCTGACTGCCGCGGAACCACCCTCGCGCGGGGTTTCGCCTGATTTTCACCGACCAATTCATACTCGATGGGCATCTCCGGTTCGGTAGACCACGCTGGCACATGAGTTGCGTGACGACAGGCGACCCCCGACCGCTCGGGGCCGTCGATACCCCTGCATCGTGGCCGTCATGTACCACTCGCCAAGCCCGCCCGCCCGATTCGCCAAAACGCTCTCCTCCGCGCTCGCCGCGCTGTTGTGTCTCACGTTGCCGGCTTGCAGCCCGCACGAGGAACCGCACGAACACCACGAACACCACAAGATCGTCGCCACCAGCCCCAGCGTCCAGGATGTGATCGTCACGCAGCAATACGTCTGCCAGATCCGCTCGCAGCGGCACATCGAAGTCTGCGCCATGGACAACGGCTTCCTCGAAGCGATCACGCTGAAGGAAGGCCAGACGGTAAAGAAGGGGGACGTGATGTACAAGATCCTCCCGACGCTCTACCAGGCGAAGCTCGACGCCGAACTGGCCGAAGTCGAACTCGCGCAACTCGAATTCAACAACACCGAACGGCTGGTCAAGCAGAACGTCGTTTCCCCGAACGAACTGGCGCTCCAGCAGGCGCGGCTGTCGAAGGCCAAGGCCCGGGCCAAATTGGCCGAGGCCGAATTGAACCTCACCACCGTGCGCGCCCCGTTCGACGGCATCGTCGATCGCCTCCAGGTGCAGCAGGGAAGCCTCATCAAGGAGGGCGACGTGCTCACCACGCTCTCCGACAACAGCGTGATGTGGGTGTATTTCAACGTGCCCGAGGCCCGCTACCTCGAATACCAGGCGGGGCAGGACAAGCTCCTCGCGCCGAAGACCGACGGCAAGGAATCGCCGGGCGAGACGCGGCGCATCGAGCTGGTCCTCGCGGACGGAAGCACGTTTCCCGAAACGGGCGCGATCGGCGCCATCGAGGCGAAGTTCAACAACGAGACCGGGAACATCCCGTTCCGGGCCGATTTTCCGAACCCGAAGCGCCTGCTCCGCCACGGCCAGACCGGCAACGTCCTGATTCACAAGACGCTGCACGGCGCCATCGTCATTCCCCAGCGGACGACCTTCGAGATCCTCGACAAGCGGTACGTCTTCGTCGTGGGCGAGGACCGCGTCGCGCGTCAGCGCGAGATCGTCGTGCAGAACGAACTCGACGACATCTTCGTCGTCAAGAGCGGCCTGACCGTCAAGGACAAGGTGATCCTCGAGGGGGTCCGCCAGGTCCACGATGGCGAAACGGTGGAATTCGAGTTCGAGAAGGTGGACAAAGTCCTGGCCCACCAGAAGCACCGGGCCGAGTAGCGTCGCCGTCGATCCGCCCCCACCCTCGCGACACTCGGACCCATGTTCACGAAGATCCTCCATCGTCCCGCGCTGGCGATCGTCCTCTCGATCCTCCTGCTGTTCCTCGGCGCGCTCGGCGTCTTCACGCTGCCGGTGTCGCAGTTCCCGGACATCACGCCGCCGACGGTCGAAGTCGCGGTCGCGTATCCCGGCGCGAGCGCGAACGTGCTCGTCGATTCCGTGCTCATCCCGTTGGAGCAATCCATCAACGGCGTGCAGGGGATGCGCTACATCGCGTCCGACGCGACGAGCGCCGGCGAGGCCACGATCCGCATCTTCTTCGAGCCGGGCACCGACCCCGACCTCGCGGTGGTGAACGTCCAGAACCGCGTCAACATCATGCTCAACCGGCTCCCGCCGCTGGTGGTGCGCGAGGGCATCCTGGTCAGCCAGGTCGTGCCGAGCATGTTGATGAAGCTGAACATCTACAGCACGGCCGAGGGGGTGGATCAGAAGTTCCTCTACAACTTCGCGAACGTCAACGTGATGCCGCGGATCAAGCGGATCCAGGGGATGGGCCGACCGGTCAACCTCGGCAACCGGGCCTACGCGATGCGGGTCTGGCTGAATCCCGACGCCATGCGGCGGTACAAGGTGTCCACCGAGGACGTGATGAAGGCGCTCGCGGAGCAGAGCGTCATCGGTTCGCCCGGCCGCCTCGGCCAGGCGACCGGCAAGACCTCGCAATCGAAGGAGTACGTCCTCACCTACGTCGGCCGGTACAACAAGCCGGACCAATACGCGAACGTCATCCTGAAGGGGACGCCGGACGGGGAAATCCTCCACCTGCGGGACGTGGCCGAGGTCGAACTCGGCTCGGAGTTCTTCGACATTTATTCGGACGTGGACGGCCACCCGGCCGCGTCCATCGTCTTGAAGCAAAGCCCCGGCTCGAACGCGTCGGAGGTCATCCAGCGCGTGAAGCAGGAATTGGAGGAAATCCGCAAGGAGACGTTTCCCCCGGGTATGAAGTACCAGTTCGCCTACGACGTCTCCGAGTTCCTCGACGAGTCGTTCCACAAGGTCTTCCACACGCTCATCGAGGCGTTCATCCTCGTGTCGCTGGTGGTCTACATGTTCCTCGGGGACGTGCGCTCGACGCTCATCCCGACGCTCGCCGTGCCGGTGTCGCTGATCGGCACGTTCTTCTTCCTGCAATTGCTCGGCCTGTCGATCAACCTCATCACGCTGTTCGCGATGGTGCTCGCCATCGGCGTCGTCGTGGACGACGCGATCGTCGTCGTCGAAGCGGTTCACGCCAAGATGGCCA
>CAYVRB010000018.1:22540-36893 GCA_964453375.1 uncultured Alcaligenaceae bacterium | reverse complement strand
CTGGCAACACTCGGACGTTGCAGTTTCGTATTGACTTCCAATACAGTCACTACAGGCCGCGGCCCCATTCGGGGCAAAAAACCAAGAACATCCCGAGGGAAATGATAGCGATTCATCGCTGGCATAGCATCAGTCGCGCGGGGCGAGGATCGCTTTCCCGGTCTTCGCGTTGACGAGCACGGCGCGGTCGCCGAGCGTCGGTATCTCCTTTTCCGGCGTCCGGAACCTCACTTGGTAGCAGTCGCCCCGTTCGCCGAGCACCGGTTCCCAACCGGGGCCGAGCGGCGCGATCCCGATCGGCTTGCCCCACTTCAATCCTTGATCGCGCGTCAACTTCATCGCCAACTCGACGGCCGAGCGTTCCACGGGCTTAAGGGATTCGATATCGATGTCGAACTGCGGCCCGCCCGTGCGCGCGCATCCCGTGAGCATCGATGCCAACAGAAGAAAGGCGCACAACCGGCACGACATCGGTTCACCGTTGGTGGGAGCCGAGTTCGCGGAGGCGGTTGCGGAGGTATTTGGCGCGGGCGGCATTGCGCTCCTCGCCGTCGAGCGGCGTGCCCATGAGCTTCTGGAGGTGGGCCGCCTGCGTGTGGATGAAGAGCTGGTTCACGGTGGTCGGCGGCAGGTCGTCGAGCAGGTGCAACTGGATGCCGAGACGGACGGTGGAGAGGAGTTCCATCGTCTCCTCGGAGGTAATCATGGTGGCGGAGCCGAGCGTGCCGATGGCGCGGGCGACGCGGTCCTGCTCGGCCTGGCGGCGCTCCTTGAGGAGCAGTTGGCGGGCGCGGCGTTCGTACTGGATGATCTGCGCGATGACTTCGCGGATCTCCTGGAGGACGCGCGACTCGCTCTTGCCGAGCGTCACCTGGTTGGAGATCTGGTAGAGGTCGCCGCTGGCGCGGCTGCCTTCGCCGTAGAGGCCGCGGACGACGAGGTTGATCTTCTGGAGGGAGCGGAAGAGCTTTTCGATTTCCTTCGTCAGCGAGAGGGCGGGCAAGTGGAGCATGACGCTGGCGCGCATGCCGGTGCCGACGTTCGTGGGGCAGGCGGTGAGGTAGCCGAACTGGTCGTGGAAGGCGTAGGCGAGTTTGCCTTCGAGGGCGTCGTCGAGGCGGTCGATTTCGGTCCAGGCCTCGTCGAGGGCGAGGCCGCTGCGCATCACTTGGAGGCGGAGGTGGTCCTCCTCGTTGACCATGACGCTGACGGATTCGTTTTCGTTGAAGGCGACGCCGCGGGGGCCGTCGAGGACGGAGGCGAGTTCGCGGCTCATGAGCTGGCGTTCGACGAGGAACTGCCGGTCGATGGGGGTGAGCTTGGCGACGTCGACGAATTCGAGGGCGTAGGGGAGCCGGGCGGAGGCGACGGCGTCGCGGACGCGGGCTTCGGTCTCGGCCTTCTGCTCGGCGCCGGCGCGGTTGCCGAAGGGCGTGTCGGCGAGGTTGCGCGCCAGGCGCACGCGCGACGACACGACGATATCGGACTCCGGGCCGATGCCGCGCAGCCATTCCCCGAGATTCGGCAGCAGTCGGTCCAGGTTCATTCCGCGGTTTCCTTCCCCCGAATGCGGTCGCGCAGGCGGGCCGCCTCCTCGTAGTCCTCCGCGCCGACGGCCTCGTCCAACTGGGTCTTCAGGTCTTGCAGTTCGTCCCGATTCCGCCGGCTCTTCACCGCGCGGGGCACCTTGCCGTGGTGCTGGAGTCCGCGGTGGACCCGTTCGAGGATCGGCACGAGCACCGGGTAGAAGACCTCGTAGTCCTCCGGGCAGCCGAGGCGTCCGTCGGCCCGGAACTGTGCATACTTTAGGCCGCAGGTCGGGCACGTCAACGCGGCCGGGTCGCCCTCCTCGGCGTCGGCGCCGCCGGGCGCGGGGGCGAACTGGTTCATGAGCAGTTGCAGGAGCGCGGGGAGGTTCAGTTGCGGGGACGGCGCGTCGGGCAGGAGGTTCTGCCGGCGCGCGCAGTTCTCGCAGAGGTGCATCTCGCGCTTCTTCTTGTTCACGATGTCCGTGAGGTGGACGGTGGCGGGGTCGCCGCAGAACTGGCACGCGGGCATGGCGTCATCCTCCCGCCGACGATTCGTCGAGTTGGCGGAGCCGGTCGCGCAGGCGGGCGGCCTCCTCGTAGGCCTCCTGGCGGACGGCGGTTTCGAGTTCGCCGCGCAGGCGGTCGCGTTCGGCGGCGTGGGCGGCGTGGGCGGGCCGGCGGCGGGGCTGCTTGCCGGCGTGCCGCGTGTCGCCGTGGATGTTGTCCAGCAGGGGCAAGAGTTCCTCCTGGAACGCGTCGTAGTCCTTGGGGCAGCCGAGGCGGCCGGAGTTGCGGAACTCCACGAACTTCAGGCCGCAGGCGGGGCAGTGCTTGCCGCCGAATTCGTCGGTGGCGTCGGCGTCCGCCGGGGCGGCCGCGCCGATCGGCACGGCTTTGATCGACGCCTCGGGATTGGCGAGATGCCGCTGGGCGCATTCCTCGCACAGGTGGAAATCGCGGTACTTGGCCGGGCCGAAGACTTCCGTGATGTGGAAGGTCGCCGGTTTCGGGCATCGTTGGCACTTCATGGGCGGCCTCGGCGCGGGGTCGGATTGGCCGTCGATTCAATTCTACTTGCCGCGGCGGTTGCGCGAAAGGGGGATCGGGCGGGTTGTGCGGGCGGCGCGGGGATTCGACGGGGCAAGCTGGGGGGTTCCGTCCGACTTCGCGGACTGTCGCGAATGTATGCCTCAAGATGGTTGCGCCGAACGGACGATGTGTATGGGGAACGCGGCCGGTCCGTCGGGCCGCCGCGACGACACGATTCCGGCGCGCCGGCGCGAGCCGTTCGGGGGCATGACATGCGGACTTCCATCCGTACGTGGTTGGCATCGGTGGGCGTGCTGGCGGGGGCCGGCGGGGCCAGCGTGTTCGGCCAGGGCCTGCCGGCGATTCCGATCCCCGATCCGATGCCGCTGAACCAGGTGAAGCAGGTTCCGAAGACGGAGTCGGGCAAGCCGGTACCGATGCCCATGCCCATGCCGCCGAAGGTTGAATTGCCGCCCGTGCCGCCGCTCGAAGCGCCCGCCAACTTCGTGCCCGGCTGCGCCACCTGCGGCGACGTGAATCCGAATTGCGCCGACCCCGGCTGCGCCGGCGACCTCATCTCCGGACCGAAGGACCCGGTCTGGATGAGCTACAGCCAGTTGCTGCTCTGGTTCCAACCGGCCCGCGCGACGGTGCCGCTCGCCTTCGACCCGACGCGCAATCGCGTGCTGCTCAACGGCGAAGCCGAGATGGGCATGTACTACGGCTACAAGGTCGACGGCGGCATGTGGACCAACCACGAGCATACCCGCGGCTTCGGGGCCGACGGCTTCATCACCGAGCACCGCTCCAAGTTCCAGACCGTCTCGGGCGGAACAATCGTCCGGCCGTTCTTCGACGCCTCCAGCGGCCTGCAAACCTCGCTGTTCGTTTCCAACGCCGCCGGCGCGATCCCGTTCACCGGCGAACTTGCGACCACGAACACCGCCCGCTTCGCCAGCGCCGGCGCCAACATCCGCCGCAACCTCGCCTTCAACGAACAGTGGCAGATCGACCTCTCCTACGGTTTCCGCTACTACGACCTCGACGAATCGCTGGTCATCTTCCAGCGCACCGTCTCGCCGGCCACCGACTTCATCCAGATCGCGAACGCGCCCGGCTCCGTGCCCGTGAACACCGCGGTACTCCTGCGGGACCGCTTCTACACGCGGAACCAATTCTGGGGCGGCGACGTCGGCGCGCACGTCGAATGGAAGCACGGCATGACGTTCGTGGGCCTCGCGTCGAAGCTCGCCTTCGGCTCCGTCCACCAGGTGACGCAGATCAGCGGCGAGACGCGGAACATGCAGACCGGCGCCATGCGGGCCGGCGGCCTGCTCGCCGCCGGCGGCGTGACCAACCAGGGCCTGCTCGACGGGAACCTCGGCCGCTTCGTCACCAACCGCTTCAGCGTCGCGACGGACATCGGGCTCAAGGCCGGCGTCAGCCTCACGCCCAACACGCGCGTCTCGCTCGGCTACCAGTTCTACTACATGAGCAACGTCGCCCGGCCCGGCGCCCAGATCGACCAGACCATCAACCAACGAAACGTGCCGGTCAGTTCGTCGTTCGGCGCCCTCACCGGCGTCCGCGCCCCGAACGTGACGTTCGACCGCGAAGGCTTCTTCGCCCACGGCGTGGCCCTCACGATGGAAGCCCGCTATTGAGATGGGATGAAAACCAAAACGGCCGGCCCGATCGGGCCGGCCGTTCGCATTACTCGTCCACCGCGCGCGGCGGCGCGTCGCGGTAGGGGCGGCCTTCGAGATAGAGCGCCAGCCGCGCCTCGTATTCCGGCCGCTCGTCCGGCGGCACCATCTCCAGCAACTTCCGTTGCCACTTCACGGCGTCGTCGAAGCGGCCCGTCTCGGCGTAGGCGGCCGCCAACGTATCCAGGAACCCCGGATAGGCGTGGTCGGTGAGTTCGCAGGCGCGAATGGCGTCGGTGACGGCGCGCTTGCCGTCGCGCAGGGCGTCCGCGGGGCAGGTGGCGCGCAGCCACGCGAGGTAGTTCAGCGTGTTCGCGTCGTCGGGATCGAGGGCGCGGGCGGCTTCGTGGTCGGCGATGGCGGACGCGGGATCGCCGAGGCCGTAGTGCGCCGCGGCGCGCAGGTTGAGCGCGGCGTCCAGCTCCGGCCGCAGTTCCAACGCGCGCGTGGCGTCGGCGATGACCGCCGGCCAGTTCGACGCCCGGCGGTGCGCCGCGGCGCGCGCCGCCCACGACCGCGCGTTGCCGGGGTTCTTCTCGATCGCGGTGGAGAAATCGGCGATGGCGCGGTCCGGGTCGAGCAGTTCCAGGTGCGCGTAGCCGCGCTGGATGTACGCGGCGGCGTCGTCCGGTTCCAATTCGATCGCCTTGGCGAAGTCGGCGAGGGCGTTCTCCCAGTCCTTGGCGCGGGCGTGGGACAGGCCGCGATTGTAGACGGCGCCGGCGTCGGCGGGATCGCGGCGGACCGCCTCGCCGAAGTCGGCAACGGCGCCGGCGTGGTCGCCCAGCTCGGCGCGGGCGATGCCGCGCAGGTTGTAGGCGCGCGGTTCGTCGGGGTCGAGGCGGATGACCCAGGAGTAGTCGTCGGCGGCGCGGCGGTGTTCGCCGCGCGCGGCGCGGAGGCGGGCCCGGTGCCAGAACGCCTCCGGCGAGCGGCCGTCGAGCCGCAGCGCCGTGTCCAGGTCCGCGAGGGCGTCGTCGGGGCGGTCGAGGTTCTCGTGGCAGAGGGCGCGGTAGACGTACGAGCGCGCGTGCCGCGGTTGCAGGCGGATCGCCTCGGTGTAGTCGGCCGCGGCGGTCTCGTGCGCCCCGGAGGCGCTGCGGGCGTTCGCGCGGTTGAAGAAGACGCGGAACGCCTGCGGGTCCAGTTCGAGCGCCGCCGAGTAGTCGGCAAGCGCCCGTTCGTAGTCGCCCTTGCGGCTGTACGCCGCGCCCCGGCCGTTCAGCGGGTCGGCGTCGTCCGGGTTCAGCCGGATCGCCTCGGTGTAGTCGGCGATCGCGGCGTCGTAGTCCCGCAGGTCCACGTGCGCCGTCGCGCGGTTGTGGTACGCCGCCGGATGCGACGGTTCCAGTTCGATGGCGCGGGCGAAGTCGTCGACCGCGCGGTCGTACTTCCCGTCGGCGGCGTGGGCGTTGCCGCGGAAATAGTAGAGGTCGGCGTCGGTCGGTTCGAGGTCGATGGCGCCGGTGAAGGCCTCGACGGCCTTGGCGTACTCCTGCCGGCGGGCGTAGCGGTGCCCGCGCTGCGTGAGCTGTTCGACGTCCGGCGGCTGCGATGGGTCCATGACCGAATTATACCGCCTCGGCGCCGGGATCGCGACCGACCCCGATCAGGCCATGTCGCGGTCTTCGAAGAGGAGCAAGCCGATGAGCAGCGCGATCGCGGTGTAGAGGCACGAATAGCCGATGACCGACACCACGTAGAGGGCGAACGGCCAGATCGCCAGCGGCGTGTCGCGCACGATGGCCGGACTCATGTTGAACGTATCGAGCGCCGGCAGGAAGGTGTCGAAGAGCTGCCCGAAGAAGCGGATCAGGCCGACGGCGGTATTCGATCCTTCCCGCTCCTGGATTTGCCCCGTGACTTTCACGACGACCGGGGCGAGGTTGCCGAGGAAGTAGACGATCATCGCGACGACGACGTTGATGACGAACGGCAGGCGCGTGGCGAGCGCGGCCACGATGGCGACGAGGATCATGACTTGGCCGAAGCCGAGCGCCAGGCCGATGGAGTGCGCGACCGTGTCGGCGATCCAGGTGCCGGCGCCTTCGGCGAAGACCTTGCCGACGGTGCTGGTGACCGCGGCCTTGAAGACCGGGGCGATGTCGGCGCGGGCCTGCTCGGCGAGCGGGTCGCTCTGTTCGTTGATCTTGTCGTAGGCCGGGTTCGCCATCAGCGCCCAGTTGAGGAACCAACCGAGCACGAGGGTGAGCGCCCCGCAGGCCATCAGGATGCCGAAGAACTTGCCGAAGAGGAACTGCCGCCGGTTGATCGGCTTGCTCATGACGGTGATGGCGGTGCGGCCTTCGATTTCCTCGGCGATCGACATGCTGGCCGCCAGGATGCCGAACAGCATCGCGGCGAGCTTCGCGATGTCGAAGCCGATCTGCTTCATCATCTTGTAGTCGTCGCCGAAGGTGAAGTACGGCGTGAAGATGGCGATCGCCATGAGGAAGACCGCGAAGCTGCCGATGAGCCAGTACATCGGCTGGCGGCAGCTCTCGCGGAACGCCGCCAGCGCCACGGCGCCGGTCTTCGGCATCACGAGCGCGAGGGCGTGCGGCATCAGGATGAACGCGTCCACGATCAATTGGAGGTGCAGCACGGCCGCGTAGATCTTGCCGTAGAACGGCAGACTCGAGCTTTGCCCGGCGTAGCCGAGGAACGCCGCCATCAGCAGGCCCATGCCCGCGAGCGTGAAGAGGCCGTAGCTCAGCGAAATCGGATTCCGCAGCCCGCGATCGAACCCCTTGGGGTCGATCGCCCGCAGCCACGGCAGCGCGGCGAGCAGTTGATAGAGCGCCAGCAGCAGGCCGCCGCCGAGAATGGACGAGTTCGTCAGCCACATCATGGAAGCAGTTCCGCGCCGGATGAACCCAACGGTATTGAACTAGCGATGCTTACGCCGACCGGCGAGCGGCGGTTCGTTCGGCGTTTCCCCAAGCGTCGCTCCAAGGCTGGGACAATTCTTGGAAAATTCTCACTTTTCCATTGCTTACCCGAGTACTGATTGATTAAAGTTCGCTCATTCATCTTTCTCTCATGATCCGTGAGAGACTCACCTGTTCGTTTCGGAGCCTCGAATGTCCAACCACCCCTGGCGCTCGGCGTTCACGCTGATCGAACTCCTCGTCGTCATCGCCATCATCGCCATCCTCATCGGCCTGCTGCTTCCAGCCGTGCAGAAGGTGCGCGAAGCCGCCGCCCGCACCCAGTGCACCAATAACCTCAAGCAGATCGCCCTCGCGTTCCACACCCACCACGACACGATCGGCTACTTCCCGCACGGCGGCAAGGACGGCTGCGACGCCCCGCGCCACCCCGACCTCGCGAGCAGTTGCCCCGCCCCCAACGACACGCAGCCCTACACCGCCCCGAGCGGTCCGCTGCACGTCCGCCGCCAGGAATGGAGCTGGACCTACCACATCCTGCCGCACATCGAGCAGTCGGCGCTCTTCAACGAACCAAACCACACGATCGTGCGCCGCACGCCGGTGAAGACCTACTTCTGCCCCGCGCGCCGCAGCATGGTCGTCTTCGGCAACGAGGCCAAGGGCGACTACGCCGGCAACACCGGCAACGGCACCGGCACCAACAACGTCACCGGCGTCGTGCAACGCCTCGGCCTCGAACGCGTCACCTTCGCCAGCATCCTCGACGGCAGCTCCAACACCGCCCTCGTCGGCGAGAAGCGCATGAAAAAGGACCGCTACAACCTCACCGTCGATGATAACGAACCCTACTACTCCCCCGGTTGGGACGTCGAAGTCATCCGCGGCGCCACCACCGACCTCGACACCGGTACCAGTTGGGGGCCGAACCGCGACATCACCGCCACCACCAATCCCCCGTTCCCCGACCCCGACACCGGCCTCCAGCAGTTCGGCTCCTCGCACACCTCCGGCGCCAACATCGCCGCCTGCGACGGCTCCGTCCGCCACATCCGCTTCAACCCCGACCGCACCGCCTTCCGCCGGTTCTGCACGAAGACCGACGGCCAGAACTTCACGCTCGACTGAACCTCAGCCGAGCTCGAAAAATGCAGGTCGGGCCGAGTCTTCGAGGCCCGACTCGGGTTCATTCGCAAGCGTGTCGGGCCTCCCAAAGCCTCGGCCCGAACTACGAAATCGCCGCGCGGCGCAGCGCCGGCAAAGTCTGCCGGTGGTCGCCGGCGACGTAATAGCTCGCGCCGCCGTCCGCCACCGTGCGCACGAGGATCGTCTTCCACGGCCGGTAGTAATAGCGCGGATCGGTCTTCGGCGCCTGCTTGCGATAATCGTCGTCCAGCGGCAGCAGATCGAAGACCGCCGTCGTGAAGTTCGCGATCCGCTTCCCATCCTGGTGCGCCACGTTCCGCGCCATCGCGAGCGCCTTCAGGTACACTTCCGGCCCCATGACCGCCGTGCCGAAGCTGAGCGCGACGCCGCCTTCGAGCGAGCGCACGTGCTCCGTGAAGATCAGGAAATCGGCGTAGCTGGCCGCCCCGAGGACCGCGCCGTCGGCGTTCGGGTGTTCGTGGATGATGTCGTAGCCGACGCCGATGTGGACCGTGAGCGGGATGCCGAGCCGGTGCGCCGCCGCGAGGACGGAGATGTCCTTGTGGGGGAAGTCCGAATTCGCGATGGCGCGGCCGAGCGATTCGCCGAAGCCCAGACCGTCGCGGACGCCGGCGGCGAGGGCGTCGTTCATTTCGCCCGTCTCGCGCCAGAGGCCGAACTCGCCGGTGCGGACGTACCGTGCGACCGATTCGGTGCTCGCGCCGATCCGGGCGAATTCCCAGTCGTGGATCGGCCCCGCGCCGTTCATCGCCACGAGCGAGACGAGTCCGCGTTCCATGAGGTCGATGAGGTGCCGCTGGACGCCGGCGCGGAGGACGTGCGCGCCCATCATGAGGATGCGCGCCGCGCCGGCGGCCTTCGCCGCGCGCTGCCGTTCGCCGAGGATCGCCAACGAGGGATGCTCGAATTCGGCCGTCGAATCGAGCGGCAGCAGGATGTCGAGCGCGAGATCGTGCTGCCGCTCGGCGAGCGGCTGAATCCGCAGACGGGACCGGTCGAATCGCGGGAACGGCATGAAAGAGCTCCGGTGTCTCGCGGGCCGCGGACACCGGAATCCTATCGAACTCGCATGCCGCCGTTACTTCTTCCGCACGAGCTTCATCGTCACGCAGTGCTCCACGGCCGCCTTGCCGCCGTTCCACGCTTCGCCCGCGATCTCGATGTGGTCGTCGTCCACCACCTTCAGCGTGGCGGCATGCATGTGCATGTCCTTCTTCGCGTCGAGGTTCGTGCCGCCGGCGAACTCGAACTTGATCGTCCCCTTCGGCGACTTCGGGTCGGCCTTCATCTTCGGCTGGTTGCCGAGCATGCAGTAGTGCGTCATGACGAGGTCGCCCTTGTCGAGGTGGTACATGGAGATCATCTCCATGTCCGTGCCGGGGAAGAGCGTTTCCTGCACGGCCGAGCCGCCGGCGGTGACCTTGACCACCGAAACGACCTTGTCGGTCGGCTTGCCGTCCTTGTCGGCTTCGACCCAGGTGCCGGCGAGCTTCTTGACGATCGCCATCTGCGCCGAGGCCGGGTCGTCCTTCTTGGCGTCGTCCTTGACCGGTTCGGCCGCGGACTGGGCCGGCTTGGCTTTGGGCGTCTCTTCGGCATACAGGCTCGTCGCCGTCAGTGCGAGGGCGCACGCCATCAGAATGCGTCGCGTCATGGTGAACCCCTGAGAAAAAAGGTGAATGCGCCGATCGGGCGCGGTTCCGTTCGGCGACGTTGCCGAACTCACCGTCCCGACGTTCGACCGGCCCGCGGCCGGACACGATTCCGTCCGAATTCTGGATTCCGCCGCAGCGGGAGCGAGAGAGGTCGATTTCCCACCGTCATACTATCGCAAGGAGGGCGTTCGTGGGAAATGTCGGTAGCGTCGCTTTTGGAAACCTTCATTCCAAAAAAGAAACCGGGGGCCAAGACCCCCGGTTGTGAAATTCCACGAGCGAGCGTTTACTTGATCAGCTTGCGGGCGGCGTCCAGCACTCCCTGGAATTCGTCGTCCGCCAGCGAGCCCTTCAAGTCCGCATCGGCCTGAACGATGTCGAACCGGCGGAACCCCTCGCGGAACGCGCGGCGGAAATAGTCGAGCGCCAGGGCGCGATCGGCCGGCGCCGTCGCGCTCGTGCGGGCGTAGACGCAGGCGGCCTGGTAGAGCGTGTCCGAATCGCCGGAGATCGCCAGCGCCAACTGGATCTCGCGGACCGCGTCGTCGCGCTGGCCGGCGCGCGCCAGCAGGATCGCGAGGGCCGCGCGGCTGGGGGCGTAGCCCGGCGCGATCTCGATCGCCTTGCGGATCGTCTCGCGGGCGAGTTCGGGTTCATCGAGCTTCTCGGCGTAGAGCCAGGCCTTGTTGTGCCAGGCCGAGATCAGGAACGGATTCAATTCGAGGGCGCGGTTGTAGAGTTTGATGGCCTCGGCCGGGGCGGTGTCGCTCGCTTGGCGGGCGCGAACGCTGTAGTCCTCGGCGGTCTTCGGTTCGAGCGTCCGCGCGATCGCCGTGTCTTTCGCGGCGCCGTCCTTGTCGCCGGCGAGGGTTCGGGTTTCCGCCCGGTAGTGGTAGAGCGGGATGGCCGGTCCGTCGGCGTCGAGCGCGGCGGTGAAGTCGTCGATGGCGGCGTCGTACTTCCGCAGGTTCCGCCGCACGAGGCCGCGCTGCATCAGCGATTGCGCGTGCGTCGGATGCTTGGCGAGCACCGTCGAGAATTCCTTTTCGGCGTCGGCGAACTTGCCGCCATGGAAGAGCAGCACGCCGATGTGGTAGCCGGGGCGCGGGTCGTCGTTCGCCAGCGGCCGCGCGACCTGGAGGCGTTCGAGCGCCCGGTGCGGTTGCCCGCTGGCCTGGTACGACAGGCCGAGCAGCAGCTGCGCGGCGTAGTGGCCGGGGCGGGATTCGGTCAGCCCCTTGAGGAGCGCGATCGCATCGGGCACGCGGCCGTCGCCGATCGCGCGGGCGGCGCGCCAGAAGCGATCCGACGCCGCGGAGTCTCCTTCGGTCTTGTCGGCGGCGGCGCCGCGGTCCCAGGCGGCGAGTTGTTCGCGGGCGGCGGCGATCGTCGCGTCCGAGCCGCACTCCTCGGCGACGCGGTTCCAGCGCCGGGCCGATTCCATGCGTTCGTCGCGCGGCGCGGCGTCGAGGCCGCGGGCGTCCATCGACTCGGCGTGTGCCAGCAGCAGCGCCGATTCGCCGAGGGCCGCGAGCAGTTCTTCGCGGCGCGCCGGCGCGAGCGCGAGCAGCGCGACGTCGTGTTGCCAGTTCGCGGTGCGGCCGGCGCCGTAGCGGTCGAGCCACTTCCGGGCGCCTTCGATGCCCCGCTTCCGCGCGGCGGCGTCCGTCGGCACGGCGAGCAGGCTGCGGTGGATCTCGTGCTCCGCCAGGAAGCCCGCGACCTCGCGGTCCGCCTGCGCGGTCCGGTCCCGTCGGGCCAGGTCCCAATAGAAGGCGCCGCCGACCGCCAGGCCCAACACCGCCGCGGCGGCCGCGGCGCGCGAGACGAACTGCGGATTCCGGCGCTGCCACTTGCGCGCCCGCTCCGCGAGGTTCCGGTCCGCCGCGTACTTGAGCGGACGGTGTTCCAACTGCCGACGCAAGTCTTCGCGCAGCTCGTCCGCGCTCGCGTAGCGATCCGACGGATTCGGCGCCGCCAGCTTGCGCACGATCGACTCGACCGACGGCGGCACGTCCGGGTTGATGTCTCGGATCGACGGCAGGCCCTTCGCCCGCTCCTCGAGCGCCGCCGGCAAATCCTCGGGCACCTTTCGGATCGGCCCGAACGGGAGGCGGCAGGTGAGCATCTCGAAGAACAGCACGCCCAGGGCGTAGAGGTCGGTGCGTTCGTCCGGCGATTCGTCGGAGAGTTTCGCGAACTCGCGGATGATTTCGGGCGCCATGTAGGGCCAGGTGCCGCCGATGCGCTGGCGGTCCTTGGCGGCGCGGTCGTAGGCGAGGTTGAAGTCCAGGAGCAACGGCTGGCCGTCGTCGCCGAAGAGGACGTTCTGCGGTTTGAGGTCGAGGTGGAGGATGCCGCGGTTGTGCGCGTGGGCGAGTCCGTCGGCGAGCCGCCGCATGACCGCGAGCACGGCGTCGGAATACGGCAGGCCGGTGAGCTGGTCGCGCAGCGGATGCGCGTCCGCGAAGGGGAGTTCCTCGGCGACCGCCGCGTCGTCCGAGGGCGGCGCGTCGGGGCCGCGCGTTACGCCGGAATCCGATTGCTTCGACGAGTGCGCCTTGCTGGCGCGGTGCGTCGTGGCTTTCGCCACCGTGCTGAAGACTTCGCCGCCAATGTGCGGGAATCCCGTGTCGGCGCGCACGTGATCGATCACGTCCGCCAGCGTCTGCCGGCCGAAATACGGCATCTGCACGACGTGGTACGGCCCCTTCCGGAACGCGTTCTGGATCGGCACGATGTTCGTGTGCTGCAGGCGCGCCAGCCGGAACTGCTCGTTGTTCGCCTTCAACGTCACCTTGAGGACGACCATCCGGTTGGCGAGGCGGTGCTCGCGCGCCAGGAAGACGCGGCCGAACGCGCCGCGGCCCAGTTCGTCGACCAGCTCGAATCCATAGAACTCGTCGCCGGGCTTCGGGAACGGATCGGACGACGCGCCGGCGGCGCCGGCGTCGCGGAAGATGTTCACGTCCGATTGCACGGTGCCGAGCGACGCCACCGGCGGCGGCGTGCGCGACAGGTCGGTCGAAAGCTCGTAGGGGAACTCGGGCTGGATCGGCGATACGGCGGTCTTTTGCATGGCGTGTCGAACGGTCTCGAATCACGGTGGGGCACGCGAGGCGTCGTCGTCCGGGACGTGCGCGGGGCGAAGGTCGGGGGGTGCCCGGTGCCTATCAACGGTTATCGAGAAGATGGCACGAGTCGGGTTGATTGCAACGGCTTTGACGGAGAATTCGCCGGCGGGATTCAGACGCGGCCACTCGATTCCGCCCGCGGCGCACGGCGCTAACCGACGCTGACATTCAATTTCGTTCCGAGGAAAAACTCGTCGCCCGCCGCCTTGCGATTGCCCTGGCAAACTGGGAGAATGACCGTGCCCGCCTTTACTCTCTCTCGGTTGCCTCCATGCTCGACGCGCGCATCTGGATCGGTATGGCGTTGCTGATCGTACCGAAGGCCGTCGCGGCCGAACCCGACGCGGTCGATTTCTCCCGCGATATCCGGCCGATCCTCTCGAATAGTTGCTTCAAGTGCCACGGCCCGGCGACGCAGAAGGCCAAGCTGCGCCTGGACGTGCGCGACGCCGCGATCAAGAACGACGCGATCGTGCCCGGCAAGCCGGACGACAGCGAGCTCGTCGCCCGCATCCTCGCGAACGACGACACGCGGATGCCGCCGCCCGAAATCGGGAACGGGCTGAAGCCCGAACAGATCGAGAAGCTCAAGAAGTGGATCGCGTCGGGGGCGGAGTACACGCCGCACTGGGCGTTCGTGCCGCCGGCGCGGAAAGACGCGCCGGCGAATGGCGCCATCGACCACTTCATTCGGCAGAAGCTGGATCGAATGAAGCTCGCGCCGTCGCCGGAGGCCGATCGCGCCACGCTGATCCGCCGCGTGTCGCTCGATCTGATCGGCTTGCCACCCTCGCCCGGGGAAGTCGACGACTTCCTCCGCGACCCTTCGCCGGACGCCTACGTGAAACTCGTGGACCGCCTGCTCGCGTCCCCGCACTACGGCGAGCGCCAGGCGCGCCACTGGCTCGACCTCGCCCGCTACGCCGACAGCAACGGCTACACCATCGACGGCGCTCGGATCATCTGGCCATGGCGCGATTGGGTCGTCAAGGCGTTCAACGCCGACATGCCCTTCGATCGATTCACCATCGAGCAACTCGCCGGCGACCTGCTGCCGAACGCGACGCTCGATCAGAAGATCGCGACCGGCTTCCACCGCAATACGTCCTTCAACGAAGAGGGCGGCACCGACGCCGAGCAGTTCCGCGTCGAGCGCGTCGTCGACCGCACGAACACCACCGCCGCCGTCTGGCTCGGCCTCACCATGGGCTGCGCCCAGTGCCACGACCACAAGTACGATCC
>CAYVRB010000018.1:0-22530 GCA_964453375.1 uncultured Alcaligenaceae bacterium | reverse complement strand
TCGCAGAAGGACTACTACCGCCTCTACGCCTACTTCAACAGTTGCGACGAACCGACGGTGACGATCGGCGGCACGCCCGACCTGGAAAAGAAGATCGCCGAGCTGCAGGCGAAGATCGCCGAACTCCAGAAGATCGGCGACCAACCCGGCGTGGACAAGACGAAAGCCGAGATCAAGAAAGTGCAGGGGAAGATTCCGTCGTCGTTGGTGGTGAAGGAGCGCGCCAAGCCGCGAGAGTCGTTCGTGCAGATCCGCGGCGACTTCCTGCGCAAGGGCGACGTCGTGTCGCCGGGCACGCCGACGGCGCTGCCGACCGGGAAGGGCCAATCGCGGCTGGACCTCGCGAAGTGGCTCGTTTCGCGCGGGAACCCGCTCACGGCGCGCGTCGTCGTGAATCGCCACTGGCAGCAGTTCTTCGGCCGCGGCCTCGTCGAAACCGAGAACGACTTCGGCATGCAGGGCAGCCTGCCGACGCACCCGGAACTCCTCGATTGGCTGGCGGTCGAGTTCATGGAGCCGAAAACGGGCACTCCGTGGTCCACGAAGCGGCTGCACAAGCTGATCGTCATGTCGGCGACGTATCGCCAAGCCTCGAACGGCCGCAAGGACTCCGACGAAAAGGACCCGCGCAACCTGTACCTCTCCCGCCAAACGCGTCTGCGACTCGAAGCGGAGGGCATCCGCGACGCGGCGCTCGCCGCGAGCGGGCTGCTGTCCCGCAAGATCGGCGGCGCGCCGGTCTATCCGCCGCAGCCGGCCGAGGTCTTCAGCTTCACGCAGAGCAAGCACCCGTGGCCGGAGAGCAAGGGCGAAGACCGCTATCGCCGCGGCCTGTACACGTACATCTGGCGGCAGAGCCAGCACCCGCTGCTGACGACCTTCGACGGCGCCGACGCGCAGACGGCGTGCACGAAGCGGAACCGCAGCAACACGCCGCTCCAGGCGCTGCACCTGGCGAACGATCCGGCGTTCGTGGAGTTCGCGGAGGGGCTGGGGAAGCGGATCGAGAAGGACGGCCCGGCGGACGACGCGGGCCGCGTGCGGGCGGCGTATCGCATTTGCTTCGGCCGCGAGCCGACGGACGCCGAGCGCGAGCGCGTGGCGAAGTACGCCGCGGGCGTGCCGGAGCCGAAGCGCTGGGCCGCCGTCGGCCGCGTCCTCCTGAACCTGGACGAATTCATCACGAGGGAGTGACCGTGGATCGGCATTCGAACAATCGCCGCGAGTTCCTGAACGCCGCCGGCGTCGGCGTCGGCACCATGGCGCTGGCGTCGCTGCTCGAGCGCGACGCGGCCGCGGCGCCGCCGCGCAAGGACCCCCTCGCGCCCAAGCCGCCGCACTTCCCCGCGAAGGCGAAGGCCGTCATCTTCCTGTTCATGGCCGGCGGGCCGTCGAACCTCGAACTCTTCGACCCGAAGCCGGAGCTGACGAAGCGCAGCGGCCAGAAGGTGCCCGAATCGTTCACGAAGGGGAAGCGCTTCGCGTTCATCAAAGGCGATGCCAAGCTGCTCGGCACCATCCGCAAGTTCGGAAAGCACGGCCAGTGCGGCATGGACCTCAGCGAACTCCTCCCTTACCACCGCGACATCGTCGACGACGTCTGCTGGCTCCGCGGAATGAAGACCGACGTCTTCAACCACGGCCCCGCCAAGGTCTTCCTCAGCACCGGCTCCCCGCAGTTCGGCCGCCCCGGCATGGGCGCCTGGGTCAACTACGGCCTCGGCTCCGTCGCCGACAATCTCCCCGGCTACGTCGTCCTCCAGTCCGGCCCGCGCGGCCCGCGCGGCGGCGCCGCCATCTGGTCCAACGGCTTCCTCCCCAGCACCTACCAGGGCGTGCCGTTCCTCAAGGGCGAGAACCCGATCCTCGACCTCGCGTCACCGCCCGGCGTGGACCGCAAACAGCAGGGCGAATTCGTCGACGCCGTCGGCGACCTGAACAAGCTCCGCAACGCCGCCGTGCGCGATCCCGAAATCGAGACGCGCATCGCCGCCTACGAAATGGCGTTCCGCATGCAGACAGCCGCGCCGGAACTCATGAACCTGAAATCCGAAACGAAGGAGACGCTCGCGCTCTACGGCGCCGACCCCGCCAAGAGCAGCTTCGCCAACAACTGCCTCTTGGCGCGCCGGCTCGTCGAGCGCGGCACGCGCTTCGTCCACCTCATCCACACCGACTGGGACCACCACGGCGGCGTCATCGACCTCGGCAAGACGCTCGACACGATCTGCAAGGAAGTGGACCAGCCCTGCGCGGCGCTCGTGAAAGATTTGAAGCGATCGGGCTTGCTGGACAGCACGCTCGTGATCTGGGGCGGCGAGTTCGGCCGCACGCCGATGGGCGAGACGCGCGAGACGATCGGCCGCGACCACCACATCGACAACTACACCATGTGGATGGCGGGCGGCGGCATGAAGAAGGGCCACCTCCACGGCAAGTCGGACGAGATCGGCTACAACGTCGTCGAGGATCAGGTCCACATCCACGACTTGCAGGCGACGATCCTGAACCAACTCGGCTTGGATCACACCAAGCTCACCTTCCGCTTCCAGGGCCGGGACTACCGGCTGACCGACGTCCACGGGAACGTCGTCAAGGACATCCTCGCCTGACGGGTCACGCGGCGGAGCCGGTTTTAAAGGGGACTGTCACCTTTTTCATCGCGGTATTTATCGTAAAATCGGCTAATAAAAAAGGTGACAGTCCCCTTTTCTTGTCCTCGCCTGACGGGTCACGCGGCGGAGCCGGCGCCCATCTCGGTGTCGCGGAGCAGCGGGCCGATGCGCACGATCGGCACGATCCGCCGCTCGAATTCCCCCACGCCTTCCAAGTACGGCAGGATCGGATTGTCCGGGAAACGGCCGCGATCGAACGCGCCACCGTCGGAGAGCCGCCGGATCCCGACGATGTCGTCGACGAGCAGGCCGGCGACGGTGCGGCCGTCTTCGGATTGCGCCACGAGCATGCCGCGCGGCGCGGCCTCGCCGGCGGGGAATCCGAGGTAGCGCGGCAGGTCGACGAGGGTGACGATGTCGCCGCGGATGTTGGCGACGCCGGGCATCCAGGCGGGCGCGCCGGGGACGGGCGTGAGCCGTCCGGGCCGCAGCACTTCGCGGACGTGCTCGATGGCGACGGCGTAGTGGGAACCGGCGAGGTCGAAGACGAGGTGCCGCGCGCCCGTCTCCGCCGGGCGTTCGCGCAGGTCGTCCGCGTCGTCCGGCGTGTCGGCGGCGATGGCGGCGAGCAACTTGTCCAGCGAGGAACTGTTCGCCCGCGCGTCGATCTCGACGAAGAGGTTCGACGACGCCGCGCCGACCGCCCCGGACGGGGATTCGACCCGCGCGTGCAGGCCGACGAACCCGGGCGAGAACCCCTTCAGCCGCGCCTCGACCGTCCGCGTTTCGCCGGGCGGAATGTCCCCCACGGCCCAGGCGACGTGGTTCGCGGCGCGATCGAACCGGCCGCGCGCCGAGGAGTCGAACAGCAACTCCTCCGGCATGGCGAGCTGCGCCGTCACGCCGCGGGCGACGACGGGCGAATCGTTGCGGATCGCGATGGCGACGGCGCCGACGCCGTCGACGCGGAGCGTCGATTCGTGGCGGAATTCCACCGCCAGCGTCGCGCGGACGCCCTCGGTGGCGAAGATCGACTCGTACGGTTCGCTGCCGCTCGATTCGACGAGCGCGAGCCACTGGTGCGCCCCTTCGACCGCCGAGGCGAGCTCGAGGGTGGCGACGCGCGATTGCCCCGGATCGATCGGCGGCAAGGCGACCGCGACCGGCCGACCGCCCGACGTGCGATCCAGCACGCGCACCGTGACGTCGTTGGACGACAGCTCGCCGACGTTCTTCACGGTCATGGAGACGACGAACGGCTCGCCGACCGGCACCGCCGCCGGCGCCTTCAGATCCACCGCCAGCACCGCGCCGGGCAGCGGTTGATACGCCACCTCGTACAGGCGCGTCACGGCCGCGGCCTCCAGGCTGCCCAACAGGTGCACCGGAATCTTCACCGACAGGGCGATCGTTTCGGTCGGCCCCAGCGCGCCGAGCGTCCAGTGCAGCGCTCCCTTCCGCGCCACCGGCTTGCGGCTGGCCTGCACCTGCTTGATGCCGGGCGGCAGCTCGAACGACACCTTCGCGTTCACGTAGCCCCGGCCCGCCTCGTCGCGGATCACCGTGCGGAACACCGCGATCGTTTCGCCTTCTTCAAGGCTCGGAACGACCGCGATGCGCCGCGTGCGCCAGATCGCGGACGCCGGCGCCATCTCCAGGGGCTGCGCCGGCGGAGGCGTCTTCGCGAGCGCCGGCGCGGGTTCCGGTTCCGGTTCCGCCTTCGGCGGCAGGAACGGCGACAGTTCGCTCAAGCCCGCCGAGAACGGCGGCGGCAGCGGCAGGTCTACCGGCTTCAGGCGGCGCTTCGACCGACTCGACAGAATCCGCTCCGTCGGCACCGACTGATCCGGCAGCGGCGGCAACGGCGGCAACTCGTCCGACGGACGCGGACAATTCGACAGCGTGTCCTCCAGCAACGACCGCGATGGATCGGCGTCGCTGCCGAAATTCGGCCAGTACGGCAGCGACGGCATCGACGTCTCGCCCGCGTCGGCGCGCTCGCCGGGCGCCAGCCACGTCGGCAGCGCATCGTTCGCGAGCGGCGCGTCCGCCAGCGGCGGCAGCTCGTCGAAGGGGAACGGGGGAAGGTTCGCGTCGTCGGTCATCGCTCCGCTCCGGTCAGACGAGTTTCGCCACGTGCGCCAGCAGTTCCGCATCGTCGAAAGGCTTGGTGAGGTAGCCGTCGGCGCCTTGCTTGAGGCCCCAGAACCGGTCGCTGTCCTGGTCCTTGCCCGTGAGCAGCAGCACCTTGATTTCGCGGGTTTCCTCGCTCGTTTTCAGGTGGCGGCAGACCTGGAAGCCGTTCTTCCGCGGCATCACCACGTCCAGCACCACGAGCGACGGACGCTCTCGCGCGGCCTTGTCGATCGCCTCGTCGCCGTCCGCCGCCGTGATGACGCGATACCCCCGGCGCGCGAGCGCCGCGGCCACGATCCGCTGCTCGGTCGGGCTGTCGTCCACCACCAGGATCATCTCGTTCGGCATGTTCGCGGCTCCGGCGACTTACTTCGTGAACCCTTCGACCCAACCCAGCGTCTGCTTCAATTCCGTGATGTAGACGCCGCTCGTATCCACCCACTCGAGCGCGAACTTCCGCCCGCGGAAGCAGCCGCCGAGCAGGAAGAAATAGCGCTCCAGCACCAGCGGCATGTCGCGCAGCACCCACATGCATTCCTGGAGCTTCACGACCGATTCGGGCGCGCGGCCGGCGAGTCGGGCGAAGAAGCCGCGCTTCTCCGGTTCCCCGGCGGCGACCTGCGCGGCGGTGAGGAATCGACCGGCGGCCGCCAGCGCATCTTCGATCGGCCGGCGGTGCCGCTGCGGATCGACATTCGCGACGATGAAATCCGCCACCTGGTTCACCATCGCCGACGCCACGCGCACCGCGCCGGCCGGGTCCCGCCGATGCGCGGGGTCGGCGAGCGCGCAGCGACCGAACTCCAACCGGCCCAGCAACTGCACGAGGATCACGTGCCACGTCCGGTCGAACTCCACGTCCGACGGATCGTCGACGGCGTCCGAGTCGAAGACCGTGCGCGCGGCGGCGCGTTCGTCGGCCGGTTCCGGTTCGTCGTTCTCGTCGCAGCGCGTGAGCGTTTCCGTCCGGGGCCGCGTGCGCGGGCCGAACATGTTGAAACGGTCGTCGTTTTCGTGGCTGGGCATGGGCGGCTTTCCCGATCGTCATCCGGTCCGTCGGTCCAAGGGCACGATTTTCGCGACCGCGGCGAGCAACTTCTGCGGGTCGAACGGCTTCGTGAGGTACTCGACCGCGCCCGCCCACTGTCCGCGGAGCTTGTTGAAGAAGCCTTCCTTGCCGGTCAGGAAGATGATCGGCACGCCGGACGTCTCGGTGCTCTGGCGGAGGAGTTTGCAGAGTTGGTAGCCGTCGAGGCCCGGCATGTTGATATCGAGGATGAACAGGGCCGGGGCACCGTGTTGGCGTACGCGATCGGCGACTTCGTAGCCGTCGGCGGCCTCGACAATCTGGTAGCCGGCGGTGCCGAGCGTGACCGACACGAGCTTGCGGATGGTCGGGCTGTCGTCGACCACGAACACCGACGGCTTCACGGCGCTCGCCGAGCGGCGCTGCTCCTCGTCGGCGATCTTGCGCGCCGCCTCGCGGTGCTTCACGAAGCGCAGCACCTGCCCCTTCCACGCGCCGTCGGCGGGGCGGGATTTCACGGCGCTTTGCAGCGCCTTGATCCCCTCGTCGGCGTAACCGAGGTTCAGGTACGCGAGGCCGAGCTTGAAGGCGTTCGACGGCGTCGGGTTCGCTTGCAGGTCGGCGTAGATGCGGTGCGCGGCTTCTTCGAGCAGGCGACGGTCGGCCCCCGTCGGCGCGTCGAACGCCGACGGATTCTCCAAGGACACCACCGATTTGCAGCGCGGGCAGGCGTGCGGGTTCGGCCCCGCCTCGCCGCGGTAATCGCAGATCGGGCAGTTCCACTTCGCCGCGATCTGCGATTGGAAGTGCGCCAGCCCCTGCTTCGCGCGCTCGTTGTTCGGATTGATCGCGAGGACGAACTGGAGCAGTTCGATCCCTTCCTCGGGCGTATCGGCGAGGCCGGCGCGCCACAGCCAGGCGGTCTCGTTCCGCGGCGCGAGATCGGTCGCTTCGGCGAACCAGAGCTTCGCCTGCGCGCGGTCCTCGGCTTTCGCGGCCACGACGCCCGCGCGGCAGAGCGCGTCCGCCAGACCGGCGGCCGCGTATTCGTTCGTCGGGTTGACTTCCAGCACCTTGCGGATGCAGGCGAGCGTTTCGCGCGGGTCTTCGGCGGTGTTGGCCAGCCACAACCACGCCAGTTCGTTGGCCGGTTCGAGTTCCGTCACCTGGCGCAACAGCGAGCGGGTCCGGGTTTTATCCCCGGCCCGGGCGGCCGCGATCCCGTCGCGCAGCAGGGAAACGGTTTCGACGGGTGCCATGCGGTGCGTCTCGGATCCGAGGTCGATTCGCGCGACCGGGCGATCGGTCGCTGGTGGAATGTGCGACGGATCGGGGGCGTTGTCAAATTTCGGATCGGAGCGCGAACGGATTCGTCCGGGCGCGAGAATTCATGGCGTGGTCGATTGCGTCGCCGGCCCGAAAAGTTGACGCGGGCCGCCAAGTCGGATCGGGACGAGGTTCGCGAGGAATTGACTCGTGGAGTTTTCCCACGTGTAGCGGCGCGCCTCGGCGGCGCATTCCTTCGGAACGCCCTGGGCCAGCGCTCGATCGACGGCGCGGCCGAGGTCGTCGTCCAGCGCGCCGAGTTCCGGCCGCGTGACGATGTCGATCGGTCCCGTGACGGGGTACGCCGCGACCGGCAGGCCGCACGCCATCGCTTCGATCATCACGATGCCGAAGGTATCCGTGCGGCTGGGGAAGACGAAAAGGTCGGCGGCGGCGTACTCGGCGGCGAGCGCGGCGCCCTTGCGATAGCCGAGGAACCGCGTGGCCGGATAGCGCGCGGCGAGTTCCTCGCGCGCGGGGCCGTCGCCGACGACGACCTTCGTGCCCGGCCGTTCGAGCCGCAGGAAATCGTCCAGCCCCTTCTCCCGGGACACGCGGCCGACGTAGAGCAGCACCGGTCGTTCGACTGAGATCGGTTTGCCCGGCGTCGGCTGGAAGAGCCCCAGATCGACGCCGCGGGACCAGCGCGCCATCGGCGCCGTGAAGCCGCGGGATTTCAAGTCCGCCTCCAGGCTGGGCGTGGCGACCATCGTGCGCGCCGCGCCGTTGTGGAACCAACGCAGCACGCGATAGCTCCAGCGCTCCGGCACGCCGGCCATCGCGTGGAGGTATTCGGGGAACTTCGTGTGGTACGACGTCGTGAAGCGCCAACCGCGCAGGCGGCAGAACCGGCGCATCGCCTGGCCGATGGGGCCTTCGGTCGAGATGTGCACGCAATCGGGAGGGAAGCGTGCGACGAGCGCCGCGACGCGGTGCGGCCACGGCAGCGCCAGCGGAATCTCCGGGTAGAGCGGATTGGGCAGGCGGGAGAAGTCGTCCGGCGACACGATCCGAACGCGGTGGCCGAGTTCGCGCAGCCGGCGCGCGGTCGTGTCGAGCGTGCGGACGACGCCGTTGACCTGCGGGTGCCAGGCGTCGGTGGCGACGAGGAGGTTCACCGGCCGCGCTCCGGTTCGGTTGTTGCCAGCCGGCGCGAATGCCGGTAGAGTGTGGCGATAGCCTTCCCTCCCACGGCCTCTCCTTCATGAACTCCGCCGAAACGCCCACGCGATTCCGCTACGTCATTCTCGCGTTGCTCTGCTTCCTGGCCATGATCACGTACATGGACCGCGCCGCCAACGGCAGCGCCAAGTCCGCGATCATGACCGAGCTGAACGCCGACCTGCCCGAGGGCGCGACGAAATTCGTCGTCGAGGATTTCTTCATCGTCCTCATGGCGTTCCAGATCGCCTACGCGATTTTCGAAGTCCCCTCGGGCTGGCTCGGCGATACGAAGGGGCCACGCTCCACGTTGCTCCGCGTCGTACTCTGGTGGTCCGTCTTCGTCTTCCTCACCGGCTTCACCGGCATGACCGTCCTCGGCGGAATCTACATCGGCTTCTGGATGCTCGTCGGTATTCAATTCCTCTTCGGCGTCGGCGAGGCCGGCGCGTTCCCGAACATCTCGAAGGCGCTCTACAACTGGTTCCCGGCGACCGACCGCGGGTTCGCCAAGTCGGCCATCTGGATGAGCGCCCGGCTCATGGGCGGCCTCACGCCCCTGCTCTGGGTCGTCCTCACGGGATGGCAGTACGGCGGCATGAACAAGGACGGCGGTTTCGACTGGCGCGAGGCGATGTGGCTCTTCGCCGCCGTCGCCGCCCTCTGGTGCGTCGCGTTCTATTTCGTCTTCCGCAATCGCCCGCAGGATTGTCCCCGCGCGAACGCCGCCGAGGTCGCGATCATCGACGCCGGGCGCGTCGAATCCAAAGGCCCCGTCGTCGTGCCCTGGGGCAAGCTCCTGCGCTCGCGCAACCTCTGGGCCATCTGCTTCATGTACGTCATCACGAATTTCTGCTGGTATTTCCTGATGTACAACCATCCGGGGGCGATGAAGAAGCAGTTCCCGGAATGGGACAAGGAGCCGACCGGCCGCGTCTTCCTCGCGCTCCTGAGCGGCGCACCGCTCCTCATCGGCATGCTCGGCTGCTACCTCGGCGGCGTCCTCTCCGACCGCTACATCAAGCGCACCGGCGACCGCAAGTGGGGCCGGCGGCTCTACGGCATGATCGGCTACGGTCTCGCCGGCTGCTGCTACCTCCTCGCCATCGCCGGCAAGTGGTACGCTCCCGACAACGTCTGGGCCACCGCCATCCCGCTCATCCTCATGGGCTTCTGCAACGACCTCATCATGGCCCCCGCCTGGGCCACCTGCCAGGACATCGGCCGAAACATCGCCGCCACCGTCAGCGGCGCCATGAACATGTTCGGCAACCTCGTCGGCGCCGTCACGGGTATCTTCGTCACCGGCATGATCCTCAAGGCGCACACCGTCAACCCGGGAACGAAAGAGGAATTCGTCGCCACCTCCGGCTACATCGTCTGCTTCGCCACCTACGCCGTCGTCTACTTCCTCGGCGTCGGCCTCTGGCTCTTCATCGACGCCAGCAAGCCGATCGTCCCCGACGACGACAAGCCCGCCTAAAATAGTCCGCACCTACGGGAGTTCCGCGTGCGGATCGCGTTCATCACGGCCGGGGCGGCGGGCATGTTCTGCGGGAGCTGCCTGCGCGACAACGCCCTCGTCGGCGCGCTCAACCGCCTCGGCCACGACGCCCTGCTCATCCCCACCTACACGCCCATCCGCACCGACGACGAAGACCTCAGCCAGAAGCGCGTCTTCTTCGGCGGCATCAACGTCTACCTCCAGCAGAAGTCCCGCCTCTTCCGCCACACCCCCTGGCTCGCGGATCGGCTCCTCGACTTCCCGCGCCTGCTGCGCTGGGTCTCGCGCTTCGCCGCGCGCACGCCGTACTCCGTGCTCGGCGACCTGACCGTCTCGATGCTCAAGGGCGGCGACGGCTTCCAGCGCAAGGAAGTGGCGAAGCTGGTGGACTACCTGAAGACCGAAGTGAAGCCGGAGGTCGTGCTGCTGACGAACGCCCTGCTCTCCGGCATCGTGCCGACGCTCGCGGACGCCTTGAACGTTCCGATCTTCGTGACGCTGCAAGGCGACGACGTGTTCCTCGACGCCCTGCCGGAGCGGGACCGGAAGGCGTGCTGCGAACTGATCGCGCGGAACCTCGAACGCTGCGCCGGCACGATCGCGACCAGCCGCTTCTACGCCGACCTGATGCGCGGTTACCTCGGCCTGACGGGCGCGCCGACGCGCGTGATCCCGCCCGGCATCAATCTCAAAGGCCACGGCGGTGCGGCGGAGTACCGCGCCGAACCGCCGTATCGCATCGGCTACTTCGCGCGGATCGCGCCGGAGAAGGGCTTCCACAACTTCGTCGACGCCTACCTCCACTATCGCGCCCTGCCGGGCGCGCCGGCCACGAAACTGTGCGCCTCCGGCTGGCTCGGCGAGAACCACCGCCCGTACTTCGACGAACAGCTCGCGAAGCTCCGTGCCGCCGGGTTCGCTTCGGACTTCGAGTACGTCGAGAGCAAGGACCACGCCGCGAAGGTGCGCTTTTTGCGCTCGTTGGACGTGCTGAGCGTGCCGACGGTCTTCCTGGAGCCGAAGGGGCTGTACGTGTTGGAGGCGTGGGCGAACGGCGTGCCGGTGGTGCAGCCGGCGCACGGGTCGTTCCCGGAATTGATCGAAGCGACGGGCGGCGGGGTGCTCGTGCCGCCGAACGACGCCGACGCGCTCGCGCGGGGCTGGAAGGAACTGCTCGTCGATCCGGCGAAGCGGAAAGAACTCGGCGAACGCGGCCGGCTCGCCGTGTGGGAATCCTTCACCGCCGAGCGCATGGCGGAGGCGACCGTGCGGCTCCTTGAGACCACGCGTCAGACGCCCGCGGCCTGAACCGCCTCGCGCATGTCGCGGTGGATGCGCCGCCGCACCAGCAGTTCGTCCTCGTCCAGCCAGCGCTGGCCCGAATGCCCGAGCGCGAAGTCGTCGCTGACGATCGCGAGCACCACGTCCTCCACCAGATTCAGGTGCAGCCGCGAGTAGTACGGCGCGGAGGTGAAGGTGTTCGTCACCTTCGCGGGGTCGACGATCGAAAACAGCTCCGCGATGCGCGGCATCCCGAAATCGGCCGGGCTTTGCCCCAGCGCGGCGGCGTACGCCCGGCAGACGTTCACGTAGCGCTGCACCGTGAACCGCGCCCCGTCGTGGATCTCCGCGCGCGCCGTCTCCAGGATCGGCGCCGCCTGTTCCACGAGGCCGAACGTCAGCCAGCCCGCCGCCAGGTTCAGCATCGTCTGCAGGGCGTCCGCCCAGAGGTCCGGCTTCGTCCCGTGCAGCGTCTTGAGTTGCTCGAGCGTGCGGCCCTTCAGGATTTCGTCCTGGAATCGCAGGAGCAAACGGTCGATCTCGTCCCGCAGGCCGACCTTGCGCAGGCTCGCGAGGCAACGCCCGGCGAAGTAATTGACGAGTTCGTAGCGCTGGTCGTCCGGCTTCGCGAGCGCGACGGCGAAGACGCCGTCGACGAGGTCGCGCAGCAGCTCGCGGCGATCGAAGTGGGCGGCGAGGAAGAGCGCGGACTCGAAGAGCCGCCCGAGCTTGCGCGTCTCCATCGTGGCGAGGGCGGACTTCGGCTCGGCCGCCTTCATCGCCGCGAGGACGTGCTGCAGCAGTTCGGCGGTGAAATCGGCCCCGACGCGCGGCGCCAGCCGCAGCGAATGGCTGAGCGTGGCCAGCCGCGTCTCGTCCGTCGCCGTTCCCTTCAAGCCGGACTTGTACAGCTCCCTGATGCGCCGCGCGAGCGCCGCCGGGTCCGCGATCCGCGGCAGCGCCACCAGTTCCTGAATCAAATCCTCCAGCTTCATCCATTCCGAGTAAGGATCGCTCTTTTCGCGCGGCTCGAGGATCGTGGATTGCTCCCGCATCCGGCCGATCACGTAGTGCGAGATCGTGTGCGGGTCGTTGAGCGTCTTCGCCCCCTTCTTGCGGATCGCTTCGAGTTCGTCGAGCAGGTCGCGCGGCGTCGGCCCGGTGCCCGGCTTGCCCGCCAGCGCCTCGTCGACGCGGGACTTGAAGGCCTTGAAGAGGTAGTTGGCGACGATCGCCTGTTCGGGCTTCGGCTTCGGCGCCGCAAGCGTCGCACGGGCCTGCTCGACGAGCGCCTGCGCCGGCGTCGGTTCACCGAGCTTCGCCAATCCGAAAGCGAACAACAGGTCCAGGTACGCCAGCGTGCAGGCCGAGTCGTTCTGCGAGGGACCGGCCGCGCCCGGCTTCAAGCTCGCTTCCGCCCATGCCCGCGCCGCGCCGTGGATCTCCACGAGCCGCTCGCGCACGACGCGCATCCGCTCCGAGTTCTTCACGCCGGCGAAGCGCAGGAACGACGGCAGGTCCTGCTCGGCGCTCAGGCCTTTTTCCAAGAGGCGATTCAAGAGTCGATCGCGGACGCGCGCCAGCCCGAGCGCGTCGCCGCGCGCGAGCTGGGCCGCGCGCGTCGCCGCCAGCCACGCCGCCCGCACCGGGATCCGCGGCTCGTGCGCCTCGAGGTAGTCGCGCACCGTCGGCAGTCGCGGGCGAAGCCAGTCCGGCACCGGCTGAGCGTGCGCCGCCGCCAGGAACAGCGCCACGGCCGCCCGCGCCTGCCCCGGCGTCGGCCCCTTCAACCCGAAGCGCAGGTCGAACTCCTCTGGCGACACCTTCGGATTCGGCGATTCGCTCCGCAGCCAGCCGGACAGCAGTTCCGGCGTCGGCGCCGCGGCGCCCCACATCGCGTTCAACCAGCAGATCGCGGCCTCGCCCCGCCGGTCCTCGCCCATCCCGGCGTTCGCCTCGGCGAGCATCGGCCAGAGCGCGGCGCGCTCCGGCGCGTCGAGCAGGCCGTCCGCCTCGCGGAATCGCCGTTCGAGTTCGTCGCACCGCACCTTCCATTCGTCCGGCGGCCGCGTGACGACGGCGACCGGCTCGAACGGCTGCAAGTCCTTCGCCGGCCCCCGGCGCGCCGCGGCCTTCTTCGTCGGCTTGCCCGTCGGCGTTTCCTTCTCGTCGTCGGGCGCGTCCTTCGCCGCGCGGGTCCGATCCGCCTTCGCCGCCGGCCCGCCGTCCGAACAGACGAACCCCTCGAAATCGAACTCGGCCGACGCGATCCATTCACGCAGTTGCGTGGCGTGGGCATCGACGACGTGCTCGACCCAATCGGCGAGCGGCCGGAACGCGTTCTCGGCGATCGATTCGGGCGTGAACGTACCGCCGTCGCCGGCCGCGAGCCAGACGCGACGGTCGCTGTCGGAAGCCAGCAGGCGTGAGACGACATCGCGCCGCAGCGGCGGATGCAAGCGGGCGCCGACCGGCACGAAGAGGTTCGGGATCCGCCAGTACGACTTGTACGACTCCGCGCCGGCGATCGCGAGCACCGGCGGCGCCTTGCGGGAGGACGCCGCGGCGACGACGGCGATCGTTTCGCCGTTCGCCTCGCCGACGGCGAAGCGGAGTTGCTCGATTTGCTTCGCGTCGGCGTCGCGGACGAACGCCTCCAGCGCGGCGATAGCCGCGCCGCGCAGAACCCACAACTCGGCCGCGTCCGCCGCGTTGCCCGCGACGAGCTTGAGCGGCACCACCAGCCGCTCCGGCGCCGAACCCTCCGCCCACGCGCTCGGCACGGCCGGCAGGCGAACGTCTGCGAAGTCGTATACGTCCCGGAAGTCGCCGTCGTCCAGGAACCGCCATTCGTTCGGCCGGCCGATCAGCACGAACTGGCCGTCCGCCGGCGCGATCCGGCCCGCGAACGGATGGCTCGCGCCGATCTCGATCCAGACGCGCGGGGCGCGTTCGAGGTAGGCGCGCAGCCCGGCGTCGCCGTCGAGGCGATCGAGCGCGCGGAGCAGCGTGTAGTAGGGCGGCCCGACGACGCGCAGCAGCGCGCGGGCCTCGCCGTCGCGTTCGAGCAGGCGGTACGACTGGCGATCGTTGCCGAGGCGGATCATCTCGCCGGCGACGGACGGAAGCAGCTTCGCGGGCAGCTCGAAAAGCACCGGCGCCTGGGGCGTCGCCGGCGGCGGCCCCGGTTCGGCCGTCGGCGGCACGATCGAGTACCAGGTCGCGTGCGGCGCCGTCGCGCCGCCGTGCCGCGTCGAGCCGAGCACGCCGAGCGCCTTCAGGTCGGCGCGGTTCCGTTCCAGCTTGGCGTTCGTCTCGACGTAGACGCGCCCGGCGTCGTCGCGGCTCGCGGTCGCCGGCGTCTCCGTAGGGACGATTCCGCTCGCCATCGCCAACCGCAGCGCGTCGTCGTTCGGGAACAGGAGGATCATGATGGGATGATCTTAGCGGCCCTGCGCGGTCTTCGTCCGCTCCGGCTCGGCCACAGGGTTCGCGGGTTCGCCCGGCTCGGCCGTCGGCTCCCGCTCGACGATCATCTCGCCGAGGTCGTCGGGGTCGAGGCCCGTGCCGATCAGCTTCTCCACCAGCTTGCGGTGCAACTGCTCGTGCTCGATCGGCAGCGCGTCCGGCTCCGACTCCAGCTTCACCCAGATGTTCTGCTTCCCCGTCGACGGGTCGCGCTTCAGGACGATCTGCATCACGGCCATGATTCATTCTCCCACACCGTAGCCACTTTCATATTTCGACTTCGTTGACATGACCCCATTCGAACCAAACGGCGAGGTAGGGATTATCGAATACGTAATAACCAGGTCGAAACTCGCGTCGATGAAAATTCCGAGCCCTCAGTTCCGCTACCAATTCGTCCATGTTCCAGTCCGATAACGCGCGACCGTACAACAGGGCATCGGGCCTGCGAACCGTGATCGCACTGAGTCGAGCAATCGGCGATGGTCCGGAACTGCCAAAACGTCTGAATCGCATTCGCAACCCTGCGTAGATCAGCGAATCGTTCAGATTGCCATCGCCCCAATTTTCCCAACCTAACGGCGGCCCCAACTTCGCTCTGACCCGACAGGGCCACATTCCCAACCGTACGGTGCCTACGCCCACGCCGGGCTGAATGACGAGTTTGACTTCGCCGATTTCTTTCACGTCTTCCCAGCCGCTACTTCAGGCGTCGTGTTGTTGGACGGCTTCTTCAGTTTCTTCGTCTCCGGCAGCAGCTCCCCGAGCGTCTTGTTGTCAATCGTCTTCTTCTCGAGCAGCAAATCGCGGAGCGTTTCGATGAGCGTGCGGTTTTCCTTCACGATCGCCTCGGCGCGGCGGCGCTGCTCGTCGAGGATCTCGGCGACGCGGGCGTCGATGGCGGCGAGCGTGGCGGGGGCGAGGTCTTCGCGGCGCTTGCCGCTGTGCAGGTCGAGGAACTGCACCTGGCCGAGTTCGCCGCCGGCGAGGCCGTGGACCTCCACGAGTTCGCGGGCGATGCCGGTGGCGCTCGCGAGGTCGCCGGAGGCGCCGAGCGAGAGGTCGTCGAGCAGCAGCCGCTCCGCTTCGCGGGCGCCGAGGGCGACGCAGATCAGGTCCATGTACACGTTCACGGTCTGGATGTACTTGTGCGCCGGGTCGGCGTAGCGGACGTAGCCGAAGGCCCAGTGCATCTCGCTGGCGATGGTGATGCGCTCGATGGGCGGGGCGTGGTCGCAGAAGAGGGCGACGACGGCGTGGCCGGCCTCGTGCGTCGCCAGCACGGTCTCCTCCTTCGTCGTCATCGTCGGCCGTTCGATCCACTCCGTGAGCGCGCGTTCGACGAGATCGGGGCCGGTCGGGCCGGCGAGTCCGTCGCGCAGGCGCAGCCGGGCGATCGACCGCGCGAGGGCGTTCAGGTGGTCCCCGCTGTAGCGCGTGCCGCCGGCGGCACCGACCACGTGGTCGTTCGTGCGCTTCACGGCGTAGTCGATCGCCTCCGCGGACATCTCCAGCCTCATCTTGGCGTCGCACACCTTCAGGATCGCGCGGCGGTCGGCCGGTTCCGGGTAGGGGATGTGCAGGTGGAACTCGAACCGCCCGGGGCGCAACAGCGCCGGGTCGAGCGCCTCGACGAAGTTCGTGGTGCCGACGACGAAGACGAGTTCCTCCTTGTGGAAGCCGTCCATCTCGGTGAGGAGTTGGTTCACCATGCTGTGTTCGACGCCGCTGCCGACGTAGGTGCCGCGGGCGGTGGCGAAGGAATCGAGTTCGTCGAAGACGATGATGGACGGCGCCGACTGGCGCGCCTTGCGGAAGATCTGGCGAAGATTTTCCTCGCTTTCCCCCACCCATTTCGATTTGAGTTCCGGGCCGGAGACGATCTGGATGGCGGCGCCGATGGCGGTGGCGATCGCCTTGGCGAAGTAGGTTTTGCCGGTGCCGGGCGGTCCCCAGAAGATCAGGCCGCGCGGGATCAGTTCTTCGAGCCGGGCCGCGTCCTCCGGGTTGGTCGAAGCGTCGCGCTTCCGCAGCACATCGAGAATCTCTTCGCGGAGGCGTTTCTTCACCTTGTCGTAGCCGCCGATGTCGGCCGCGAGGTCGACGTTCGGAATCTCCATCGCGCCGGTGAGCGTGGCGTTGCGCAGGTGGCGGCAGGCCTGCTTGGGATCGGCGGGGTAGTCCTCGCCTTCGAGCGTCGCGAGCAGTTTGCGGACGCGCACGGCGTTGACGCCGGAGAGGTACTTGTAGAGCTGCCACGGATTGAACTCGCGGCCGAACTTTCGGGATTCCTTCTGCGTCGCGAGGTGGCGCAGGCGATCGCGAGCGATGCCGAGGATGCTGAGTTTGTGCGGGAAGAGGTTCTCGATGACCTTCGGCAGCGGGAAGGACGGGTCCTTGAAGCCGAGCCAGACGAGTTCGGGGTTCTCGTAGAGGAGCGGGATCACTTCGCGCGCCTCGCTGGTGAGTCCGCCCTGGCTCGTCGTGAGCAGATCGAGGTGGGGAAGCACGACGACGCGCTTCTCGACCGCGCCGCGCACCGCCTCGCGGAGCTGGCCGATCATCGTGCCGATCAGGCCGAGCGGCGGACCGGACGCGTTCGCGTCCGCCTCGCGCGGCCGGCCGTCCAGGTACACGCATTTGAGGTTGCGCGCCTTGAGTCGATTCCGCAGGTTCGCGAACAGGTATGGCGACAGCTCCTTGTCGCACTCGACGAGGCACGGCAACCCGCGGCCGATCCGGTCGGCGACCTCGGCGAGTTCGGCGCCGTACGCCGCCTCCACGGCCTGGTCCGGCGTGAGCGCGAGGGGCAGTTCGTTCTCGGGGATCGTAAGACTCATTGTTGTGATTGCGCCTCCGCGCTCGGCTCCGAAGACTGCGCCTCGCGGCTAAACTTCCACGGTGATCGTCATCGAGCCGGTCTTTTCGTCCTCGGAGATCTGCTGGATCGTGCCCATCTGGGCGGCCTTTTGCTTGAGCGCCTCGCGCGTCACCTTGTTCACGATCTCGCCCAACTCCGGCTTCAAGTCGTCGAGTTCGCGCTCCAGCTTTTCGCTGGCCTGCTTCTGGAGGCGAGCCTGTTCGCGGTCGATCCGTTGGCCGAGTTCAGTCTTCAATTGTTCGCGGGCCTTGCTCTCGATCGTTTGCGCCGCGGGGCCGACGTCGTCCCAGGCGGTCGCGTCGCGGGTGCCCTTCTCCGTCACGGTGCGGCCGATCTCGGACTTCACCGTCACTTCGCCGTTGCAGGGGTCGACGGTCACGGTCGCGTTCTTGTCCTCGCGCGCGAGCGTGCCGTCGTCGTTCTCGCGGAACCCCTTCGCGACCAGCTCGCGGCGCAGCAGGTCCGCCATCGCCTCCGGCGGCAGGATCTCCAGCAGTTCGAGCTTCGTGCCGATCTCGTCCGTCCCCGTGATCTCGCGGGTGACGGATTCGCGGACGTTGATGCGATACGCGCGACTCATGTTCGTGGCCTCCCGGCCGTCAATTCCGCAGCGGGTCCAGTTGGTCGAGCATCCGTTTCGACTTCGCGAGAAGCTCGGAGCCGTTCGCGGCCTCGAAGGCTTCCTTCCAAAGTTGGCTGGCGGCGTAGCCCTCGTCGAAGTAGCCGACCGCGCGGGCGGCGCGGTCCCAGCGGGCGAGCGTCTCCATCTGGCGCGGGACCGCGAGCGCGTCCCGCTGCGTCGCGAGGCGGTCCGCCAGCCGCGGCGGGGCGTTCGCCTCCAACCCGCCGAGCCAGTCCGCCGCCTCCGGCACGGTGGCGGCAAGGACCGCCGCCGCCGTGCGAAGCACCCATCGCGCGAGGTCGGTTCGCCCCGCCGCCTCGGCCGCCGCGAGGTAGCGCTCGAGCATCGCGACCTCCGCGGACCCCTGGCGCCTCATTTCGGTCCAATCGGCGACGGTGCGCTTGCCCCGTTCGCTCGCGATCCATCGCCGCGCCAGCTCGGGTTGCAGGCACTCCAGCATCGCCGCCCGCGCTCCGGCGAACAACGGCGCGAAGTCCGGCGGAGCCGCCTCCGCGAAATCCCCGGGCGACAACAGCCAACAATAGGGATTATTCGCGAAGGCGGTGCGGATCCGCAACCCGGCTTGCCAGTCCGGATCGCCGCGCAGCCGATCGTAGGCGAGAGCGAAGTACAGTTCGTCCGCCGGCGACGGATCGGGGCAAGGCAGTCGGCGCTCGTTGGCGGCGTCCGGCCGCTCGGCGGTCAGCCAAATCAGCAGTTCGACGACGGACCGGCTGAAAGTCGGCCGGCGGATCGGCTGCGGCACTCGATCCCACACGCGGCCGCCGGTCGGTTCGCCGGCCGCGAGGAACGGTTCGTTCCGCCAGCCGCCGGCACGCACGAGGTACAAGACGATTCCCTTCGCCAGCGTGTCCTTCACCAACTCGACGCAATCCCGGGAGAGGCACTTCGGCGCGGGCTGCTTCGTCGCGAGGATCGCCTGCGCCTGCTGCGGCGCCGCGCGGCCGAAGACGTAGCGGAGGATCACGAGCAGATCATGCTCGAACTTGGAAACCGTCCGCACGGCACCCACCCCGGTCATGGCGCCACCTGCGATACGGGCTTGCGGGTCCAGCCCTTCCACAGTCCGGCCGCGGAGGCCGCCGGGAAACCGTTCACCAGCACGCCATCGCGATCGACCCGGATTTCCAGCGTATTCTTCGCCGCCCAACACGGATCGTCGGCCCGATACCGATCGGTCAGAAAATGAACGCGCTGGTTCGTCGAACCGATCCAGCGCCGCGCCGTGTCCGGCCGCTCGCGCAGGTAAGGCCCGTCGACCAGCAGATCGGTTTCGCCGAGCAGTTCTGCCACGGCGGGATCGGGGTTCGCCCGCAGTTCCTCGATCGTGTAGCCACTGAAGACCATGACCGACAAACCGCGGGCGCGCACTTCCTTCGCGAGGATCGCCGCCGGCGCGGCATGCGCGAACGGCTCGCCGCCGAGCAGCGTGACCCCTTCGATGCCCGGCGTTCGCTCGATCCAGGCGAGCAATTCCGAAACCGTCGTCGACTCCCCGCCGCCGAACGGCAGCATCTCCGGGTTGCAGCAGCCGGGGCAGCGCAGCGGGCAACCCTGGAACCAGAGCGCGAAGCGCGCCCCCGGCCCCTCCGCTTCCGTGGAGGGGACGACCTGCGCGATCCGCATCGTGGCTTCGTGGGCCATGGCGGAATTATACCGCTTCGCCATCGGGCGAACGTCGTTTCTCCAAGGTCTTGGACGCGACGATCAGCGCGAGGCCGGCAATCGCGACGCCCACACCGACGAGCATGACGAGCAGCACGCGCGGGATCGGATGGTTTCGCGCCAGTTCGCCCGCGATGAGGTGGCCGGGCAGCGAGCTGGCGCTGAGCATCATCGCCCAGATGGCCATCGCGCGGCCGCGCACGGCGTTCGGCACGCTGGTTTGCAGCGTCGATTGGCCGGTCGAGAGGTACAGCACCATGCCGAAGCCGAGGAGGACGCAGGCGACGAGGGCCGGCGCGAAGGACGAGACCGCGAGCAGCAGCAAGAGGCCGAGGCCGCCCGTCGCGGCGCCGAGCAGCAGGAAGGGGCCACGGCGGCCGATCGCGCCAAAGGTCGCCGTGGCCAGCGCGCCGACGAGCGCCCCGCCGCCGAACGCGCTGAGCAGCAGGCTGTACGTCCCCTCGGCGCGGCCGAGCACGAGCTTCGTGTAGGGCGGCAGCAGCGTAAGGATCGGCCAGGCGAAGACGCAGAACAGGCCGGTGATGCCGACGAGCGCCGCCAGCCCGCGATTCGCCGCGAGGTAGCGGAAGCCGGACCAGAACGTGCCGGATTCGGTGCTTGCGCCTTTCGACTCCGGTAGTTCGATCCGGCCGAGGGCGCGCAGCACGGCGAAGTAGCTGAGCGCGTTGATCGCGAAGCACGCGAACGCGCCGGCGCGGCCGGGCGGCAGCCATCCGTCGGCCGCGAGCCAGGCATCCGCCGCCACGAAGATCGCCCCGGCGATCGCGGGGCCGACGGCGCGCGCCGAATTGAACAACAGCGAGTTCAACCCCACGGCGTTGACCACGTCCTCGCGCGGCACGAGGTCGGTCACCACCGCCAGCCGCGCCGGCAGGTCGATCGCCTGGATCAGCCCGCCGATCGCCTGGACCGCCAGCAACAGCGCCGGCGTCGTCCAACCGAGCGCCACGAACGCCGCGAGCGCCGTCGCGTTCAACAGGAAGGCCACCTGCGTGGCGAGGATGACGCGCCGCTTCGGGAACCGGTCCGCGACGGCGCCGCCCAACGGCCCGACGAGCAGCGTCGGCCCGACCTGCGCCACCAGCAGGTACGCCGGCCAGCCGGGGTCGTTCGTCAGTTCGTAGACGAGCCACATCAGCGCCGTCGTCTGGATCCACGAACCGGTGAACGAGACGAGCTGGCCGAAGAAGTAGAGGCGATAGTTCCGGTGCGCCAGCGAGCGGAAGGTGCGGGTCTTCAGCGTGCGGTTGAGTCGATCGGCGATCGAAGGGGCGGGCGGTACGGCTTCCATTGCCCGAATTGTACGGCTCGATCAATCGCCGAAGCGATAGGGGCGGAGTTCGTTCGATTCGGTGTCGAAGATCGCGGCGTTCCCCATGCAGACGGCATGGACGACGACGAAATGTCTTCGCGATGGCTGCAACGCGATCGGCCGGTCGCCGGACCAGTCGGCGACGCCGTCGTCCGTTCCCAGCATCCAGCGGTGGTAGTGGCCATGGAAGCTGATCCGGTGATCGTCGGCCGCGAACCCGCGGCGAATCTGTTCGGCGGTGGTCGGATAGCCATCGAAATACCAGAGGTCTTCGATTTTGGAAGCGTCGAGCCACGGTTCAACGTGCTGAAACAGCAGGTCGCCGATGCGCAGTTTCGGCCGGAGCCGGGCCGCGTATTCGAGTACGGTCGGGGAATAGCGGGCGCGCGTGGCGTCGTCGATGTCCCAGCAGATGCCGATGTCGTGGTTCCCCCAAACGCCGGTCGCGCCGACGGAGTTCAGCAGGCTCACGGTTTCGTCGATGCGCTGGCCGGCCTCGAAGATGTCGCCGAGGACGACCCATCGATCCACCGACTCGCGCGCGAGCCGATCGAGCGCGAGTCGCAACAGTTCGACCGATTCGTGGATATCCGCAAGCAAGCCGATGCGCATGGGGCGATTGTATCGGGCCGACTCCTATCATGGCTCCATGCGAACGCTCGCGATAGTTTTGCTGTTGACGATCCCCGCGAACGCGAACGACAAGCCGATCGCGTACCCGGTGCCGAGCGAGTTCCGCAGCGCGAACGGCCTCTATGCGATCGCGCTCATCCCGCCGAAGTCCGACGATCCGAACCGCAAGGAGAACTCCCACCACGCGGCGCTGCGGGCGAAGTACGCCGCGAGCGGGCTGTACCGGACGGACGACGCCGCGACGCCGCTGTGGACCGTGGATTGGTTCGACTACGACGTCCACGTGTCGGACGATGGCGCGCACGCCGTCCGCATCCACGGCGAGAACGACCAGTGGCGGCACTATAAGACCGACAAGCGCTTGCCGGACGAGGCGGTTCAGGAACAGCTCGCGGCCCCGGCGATCGGCTTCTACGCGAACGGCGAACTGCTACGCACCTACACCGTGCGCGAGATCGTCGGCCGGCCGGAGGCGCTGCCGCATTCCATGCGTTACATTCTCTGGAACGCCGGCGGCGTCTTCACGAGCGACGGCAAGCAGTTCGTGCTCATGACGCAGGACGAGCGCCAGGTCTTCTTCGACCTCGACACCGGCCGGATCGCGCTCAGCCGGGAAGCCGGCTCGAAGAACGCCCAGGAATGGGTCGTGCGGCTCTCGCTGGCGATCGTCGGCACCGCCGTCGTCGCGGTGCTGGGCGCCTACCTGTATTTCCTGCGGAAGAAGTGACCGATTCCGACCGCCCTAACGCTCGGAGAGCGCGCGGACGTCGGCGCGGAGCTTCGCGAGACCCGCCTCGTATTTGTCCTTCGGCCCGTCGAGGGGCGGCATGCCGTCGTAGTAGTCGCGGATGCGGCCG
>CAYVRB010000017.1:0-37185 GCA_964453375.1 uncultured Alcaligenaceae bacterium | reverse complement strand
CGCCCCGCCCGCCCCCAACAACACCCCCACCGGCGCCGCCCCCCCCCCGCACTCCAAATCCAAAATGTCCGCCCGGGCGATTGTCGTTGCACCGTCCGCGATCGACGGCGAGAATGGGGAGCGTCGAATCCATCGCAGGCCTCCGAAGAGAGTGGGCGACATTGCCGAGAGTCGCCGACGGCTTGGCATGATTGGATTCTTTCTGTGGTGGAGGACGCAGGGGTGGCGCGTCGGCGGTTGTGGTTTGGCCGGATCTGGGCGCTAGCACTGGCGGGCGGGTTGCTCGGGTTGCTGGCTTGGAAGAGCGAACTGCCCGCGATGCCGTGGGCGATCGCCTGTCTCGCCGCCGCGCTGGTCGTGATCGTGGCTCACGTCTTGGCGGTTGAACGGTTGCACCGCCGCTGGGACCAAAGGGCGGTTGACGCTTGGCGGTCTGGCCCGCCGGATATGCCTCAGCCCCCGCCCCCGCGCGGCTCGCTCGCCGTCCTTGGCGTCGCCCTGGCTTTGGCGCTTGCCGGTGGGGCCATCTTGGCACTCGGGTTGATCAGGTGGAATGCCGATCCCGGATGATGGGTTCATCGTCGAGAGAAACAATCTCCCGCCGCACGGCAGATCGCTCCCGCGTTCCGCCTAGTCAATCGCGGTTATCGCATTCTCGCGGGCCAACGAATTGAGGCCAAATGAGTGCGATTTATTGGTGAGCCGGGAGTGTCATTTCGCGGATTCTCGTTCCATGTCCCGAGAAACCGCCCGCTGACGCGCCACGGCTCGGCGGATCGCCCCGTCGCGGCCTCATTCCACCAGCGTCACCTGCACGCCGCTTTGGAGGATGCGCTCGAACGTGTAGCGAAGGTTGTCGATGCGCGTCTGGAACGGGCCGGTGATGATCTGCGTCGACGGCAGCGGATCGGTGGGGAGTTCGGATGTGCGGCCGTGGTGGGCGAGCGTGCCGAGGAAGTTGAGGGCGGTGGTCTTGAACGCGCTGTTCGAGCTGAACAGGTCGCCGAACGCGATCGGGTACAGCCGGGCCGGGGCGTTCGGCAGCGAGTGGCCGCCCTGGGAGGTTTCGAGGGCGTACTGGATCGCCACGTCGTAGGCGCGCTGCATGACGTCGGGGTCGCCGTTGGCGCGGGTGCCACCGGTGCCGTCGTAGGAGTAGGACGCATTCTCGCCGGCGCCGCCGAGGAGGAAGTTCTGGTAGGCGTTCGGCACGCCGTCGGTCTCGAAGAGGACGAGCTTGGCCGCGCCGGGGCGGCCGGTGCCGCCGGCGGCGGGGCGGCGGAGGGCGTTGAAGGCGAGCGCGAGGCCGGTGTTCGGATCGGTCTGGCCGTTGGCGTTGGGCACGTTGCCGGCGAGCGCGGAGCCGAAGCCGGCGTTGTACGGCCGCAGTTCCGCCGCGGGGTTCGAACCGAGTTGACTCAACAGCGTGCGCGGGAAGAAGAGCGAGTTCCGCAGCGCGAGCCAGTCCTGGCCGACGGGCACGCGCGGGGCGGTGTAGTGCGGGTAGCCGAAGTACGCGAGGCCGACGTAGTCGTTCGGGTGGTTGTTCTTGATGTCTTCGAGGGCGGACTGCACGGCGACCTTGAGCTGCCAGTTCTGGGCTTCGTGCGCGGTGCCGGGGAGCCAGTTCTTCGCCGGGGCGCGTGTCGCCAGGAACGCGACCATCGTGGCCGGACCGAACCAGAAGTGCATGCGCGGCCGGTTCGGGTTGTCCGAGTAGTTCAAGTACGGCAACGGGTTCGCGGGCATCGGCCCGCCGCCGTCGGGGTCGAACGCCGCCGTGGCGCCGATGGAGATCGTTTGCCCTTCCGGCCACGGAATCTGCTCGACGCCGGCGAGCGTGAATCGCGGATCGTAAGTCGACGTATTCGCGGTGTACCCCAGGACGAAGTCGATGTAGTGCCGCCAGAAGCGCTGGTCGGCGTCGGTGGCGGCGTCGTCCACGTGGTCCGGGATCGTGGAATAGTACAGCACGCGGCCCGCGCGGAGGTTCGGCGGCAGCACCTGCGGCCCGGTCTTCAGCCAGGCCAGCACGGCCCGATAATTGATGCGATAGTTTCGATTGGTTCCCGTTCCCGCGTCGCGGAGGACGTGGCCGACCGTCGAGCGCAGCAGGGCTTGATCGATGTTCTGCGTCCCGCTCGCGATCGCGTCGTTGTCGATCTGCGGATCGAAGTGCAGGTAATTCGCAGGCGGTCCCGTGTCGGGACTGTTCCCGCGAAGGAAGAACCGTCGCCGCCAGTCGGCGATCCAGTTCCCGGCCGCGTCCTTGACGGAGTTCGCCGCCTGTGGCTGATCGGGCCTTACGGCGCCGGTGCCGCCTCCCCAGCGCGGGTCGGGCGGCCACTGGAAGAAGGTCTTCCCCCAATAGCCCGGCCCCATCGAGTAGCCGAGGAACGGCGCGGCGTTCAGCGTTGTGTAGGCGTAGGCGTTGGCGCGGTAGGCGGCGATGTCGAGATCGTAGCCGTGGCGCTCCCAGCCGTCGTCGCGGACGTTCGTCCAGTCGGTGCCGCCCTCGACGCGGTTGCCGTTGGCGAGCGCCGGCCGCGAGGCGGGGATGGTTCGGGACGTGGTCGACGCGAGGAGCAGGTCGGCCGCGTGGCGGGCGACGCCGCTCGTACCGCCGACGCGCGGGTGGCGGTCGCCGAGGTAGGGCGTCGCGCCGTTCGATTGCTCGGCGAAACTCGGCGGCGCCGGCGTCGGTTCGTTCGCGGAGTAGCCGCTCCAGTCGTGGGTCGGCGGAAGGTACAGGGACGAGTTTCCCGGCGTGACCACCGGCGGCTCCCAGCGCTGGAACGCGTTCCGCAGCGACTCGGCGGACACGACCGCGCCGGTGGGGGCGTAGAGGAAGTCGCGGACGAGCGGCGGGCCGCCGGGGGTCTCGATCGTGTGGTTGTTCGGGGCGAAGACTTCGCCGGTGCCGGCGAGGAAGGGCGACGTCATGCGCAGGGGATGCGGCCGGCTGGCGGGATCGGGGTTCAGGGCCAGCGATTTGTTCGGGTTCGTGGTCTGGTATTGGGCGTAGCGGGCGTAGTGCCCGAATCGCGGGTGGTTCGGGTCGGGGTTCAGGAGGCCGTACACGGCGTCGTTCGAGCCGGCGGTGCCCGGTTCCCAGTGTGTCCAACTGCTGAACTGCATGGAGCCGGAGAGGTCCAGCACGAGGGCGATGTCGCGGGGTCGGTGCGCGGCGACGGCGCGGGCAGCGGTGGGGAGCGTGGCGATGCCGAGGACGTGCGCGAAGTACGCCGGCTGCTCGCCGTCGACCTCGACTTCGATCGCCGTCCACGATTTGCCGTTCGGCTTCGTGGAGGGGAAGTACGGGCCGAAGCGTTCGGTGGCGGGGTCGAAGTCGTAGAGTCCGGCGCGGGCGACGCGGACGCGCGCGGCGGTGAAGCGGTCGTTCAGGAACTGGTTGACCGCCACGACGCCGCGGGCGTTCGCCTCCGCGTCGCCGCGCCGGTTGTCGTAGGCGATCGGATCGCTCCCGGTCGGGTAGCGGTTGTCGAGCATCCGCGCCCCGGCGAGCGCGGCGGCGTCCGCCGCGTTCTGGCACTGCCCCCGCGCCACCAGCAGCATGCCGATGTCGATGGCGAGCGCCACGAACGTGAAGAGCACGACGCAACAGACCGCGAGCATCGGCACGATCGTGCCGCGTCGGCCGGCGCGGAGTCGGGAAGTCATGGCAGCGTCCGAGGGGGGAACCGCTACCGTTCCCCTAGTTCACCCCGCCCGTCCGCGCGGCAAAGTTCCGCCAAACTCCCACCGCTTCGCGAACCGATCGCCCGCACCGTTCCCCCGACCGCGCCAACCGTTCCGCTAACCATTTTCGCTACCGTGCATACGCTGATTGCCATCCCTCTCACCGCACCTTCGCGAGTGCCCCATGTCGCCCCGCATCCCGATCGCGCTCGGCCTCGCCGCCGTGCTCGCCTTCGTCTCGTTCGCCCCCGACGCCTTGGACTCGCGAATGCGCGCCGTCCTCGGCGTGCCGTTCTTCCTCGGCGTGGCCATGCTCTTCTCGTCGAACCTGCGCGCGATCAACTGGCGCACGGTCGGCGCGGGATTGCTACTGCAAGTATTCCTGGCGGTCATGATCTTGAAAGTGCCGGCGGTCTACGACGGGTTCCGCGCCGTCGGCGACGCCATCCAGAAGTTCATCGACTTCACCGACGAAGGGGCGAAGTTCGTCTTCGGCGGCCTCGCGGACGCCTCGAAGCCCACCGGCTTCATCTTCGCGTTCAAGGCCCTGCCGGCGGTCATCTTCGTCTCGTCGTTCTTCACGGTTCTCTACTACCTCGGCGTGCTGCAATTCATCGTCACGGTCTTCGCGAAGCTGATGGTGAAAGTGATGGGCACGAGCGGCGCCGAGACGCTCTCGGGCGTCGCCAACGTCTTCATGGGCCAGACCGAGGCGCCGCTCATCGTGAAACCGTACGTCGCCCGGATGACGAAATCGGAGCTGCTCGCGCTCATGGTCGGCGGCATGGCCACCATTTCCGGCGGCGTCATGGTCGCCTACGTCGGCATGTTGAACTCGATCGGCATGGCGGAACAGGCCACCGCCATCCTCGCCACGAGCGTGATGGCGGCGCCGTGCGGCCTCTACATCGCCAAGATCCTCCTGCCCGAAACCGAAACACCGGAAACCCGCGGCGTGGTGAAGACCCCCGTCGAGCGCGTCCACGCGAACGTCTTCGACGCCGCCGCCGACGGCGCCGGCGAAGGGATGAAACTCGTCCTGAACATCGCCGCGATGCTGATCGCCTTCATCGCCTTCATCGCGCTCTTCAACCATTTGCTCGGCAAGCTCGACGCCGCGTTCAACCTGCAAAACCAGTTCCACTGGAATGGACCGCTCTCGCTGCAGATGATCTTCGCCTGGCTCTTCTCGCCGATCGCCAGCCTGATGGGCGTGCCCGGCGCCGACATTTCGAAGGTCGGTGAACTCCTCGGCACCAAGCTCGTCCTCAACGAATTCGTCGCCTACACCGTGCTCGCCGAGAAGTTCAAGGGCACCATGGACCCGCGCTCGGTGGCGCTCTCGGCGTACGCGCTCACCGGCTTCGCGAACTTCGCCTCCATCGGCATCCAGCTCGGCGGCATCGGCGCGATGGCGCCCGAACGCCGCGGCGACCTCGCCCGCCTCGGCATGAAGGCGCTGCTCGGCGGCTTCCTCGCGACCTTGGTGAACGCCGCCGTCGCGGGCGTGCTAATGTCGCCGTGATTCGGCGAGAAGGGGAGACGGGGAGATGGGGAGAAGGGGAGAAGGGGAGAGAAAACCCTTCGAGGGCTTCCCAGGCTGGGTACACGGTGGATTCTCGAATTAGTTCCGTTCCGAGACTCGGGGCGAACGGCACGGCGTCAGCGTGCCGGTGTTGGTTGGACGAGCAGACCGGCACGCTGACGCCGTGCCGTTCGCCGGGAGATTTCTCTCCCCTTCTCCCCGCCTCCCCCTCTCCCCCTCTCCCCGCCCCGAATAGCATGGCTGAATTCGTTTCAGGAAGGGCGACCCGATGTTGGTGCCTCTCGCGTGGCTCAAGGACTATGTCGATCTGCCGGCCAACCCCGCCGAACTCGTCGAACGGCTCGCACTCGCCGGGCTGGAATCGTCGGGCGTGTTCGTCTATGGGCGGCCGGTGCCGGACGGCCTGCGCGTGAAGCCCGAGAACGCCGGGCTGCCGTGGGAACGGGACAAGGTCGTCGTCGCGCAGGTGCTCAAGATCGAGAAGCACCCCGACGCGGACAAGCTCAAGCTCGTCACGGTCGAGTACGGCGCCGCGGCTCCGAAGACCGTCGTCACCGGTGCGCCGAACATCGCCCCCGGCGAGAGCGGCATGAAGGTCGTCCTCGGCCTGAAAGGCTCGCGCTACTTCTACACCGACAAGGACGGCAAGAAGACGGTCTTCACGCTCGAACCGAAGAAGCTGCGTGGCATCGATAACGACGCGATGTGCATGTCGAACTTCGAACTCGGCATCGCGGAGGACCACGACGGCATCATCATTCTCGACGCCGCCGATCCGGCCCCCGGCACGCCCCTGCAAGATCTGCTCGGCGACATCGTCGTCGAACTGGACGTGCTGCCGAACATGGCCCGTTGCCTCTCGCTACTCGGCGTGGCGCGGGAGGTGTCGGCCCTCACCGGTGCGGCCGTGCGCGAGCCGAGTCTCGATCTGCCGACCGTCGCCGGGCCGGCCAACGTCAAAGTTGAGATCGAGAACCCGAAGCTCTGCCCGCGCTACTCGGCGACGATCATCCGCGACGTGACGATCGGCGCTTCGCCCCGCTGGCTCGGCTCGCGGCTCCGCTACGCCGGGATGCGGCCGATCAGCAACGCCGTCGACATCACGAACTACGTGATGCTCGAGTACGGCCAGCCGCTCCACGCCTTCGACTACGATGCGCTCCTGCGGCGGACCGGCGGCGCGACACCCACGATCATCGTGCGGAGCGCGAAGCCCGGCGAGACGCTCAAGACGCTCGACGGACAGGTCCGCGAACTCTCGCCCGACGACCTCGTCATCGCCGATTCCGCCGGCGCGATCGCCCTCGCCGGCGTCATGGGCGGCCTCGACACCGAAGTGACTCCGACCACGAAGACCATTCTCCTCGAAGCGGCCAGCTTCGATTTCGTCTCGGTCCGCAAGACCGCCCGGAAGTTCAACCTCTTCAGCGAGGCGAGCACGCGGTTCAGCAAGGGCGTCCACCCCGAAGTCGTCGGCCCGGCCGCGAAGCGGGCGGCGCAGCTGTTCCACCGCCACGCCGGCGGCCAGGTCCTCGCGGACGTCGTGGACGAATACCCCGCGCCGATCCCCGTTCGCGTCATCGAATTGAACAAGACCGAGATCCAGCGACTGCTCGGGTTCGAGGTGCCCGGCGACGAGGTCGAGCGCATCCTGACGGCGCTCCAGTTCCGCGTGGAGCCGACGCTCTGGGGCTGGGCCGTGACGCCGCCGCCGATGCGGCTGGACATCCAGGCGGGCGCCGCGGACCTGATCGAAGAGCTGGCGCGCGTCGGCGGCTACGACAAGCTGCCCGAGACCCGCCTCGCGATGGAACTCCCCGCGCCGATCGGCCACCGCGCGCTCGAACTCGAAGAGCGCGTCCGCGACGTCCTCGTCGATCTCGGCCTGTACGAAGCGATCACCTACTCGCTCTCGTCGCCGGAGGCGGAGGCGAAATTGAACCCCGGAAGCCCGGCGACTACCGTCGCCGGGGAATCCGCCGGGGAGTATGTGGCGCTCAAGAACCCGATCTCGCCCGAACGCGCGACGATGCGGCGGACGCTGCTGCCGGGGCTGCTCGCCGTCGCGAAGCACAATCTCGAATCGACCGAACGCGTCGCGTTCTTTGAACTCGGCCCGGTCTACTTGCCGAAGGTCGACGCCCTGCCCGACGAACCGGTTCGCCTCGCGATCGCGCTGACCGGCCGTGTCGCCGGCGCCGCGTGGGACCGGCCGGCCGAGTCGATGCCCGCCGCGGATTTCTACGACCTCAAAGGGATCGTCGAACAGCTCGCGGCCGACCTGCACCTGCCGAACGTCGCGTTCCGCAACGCCTCCGCGGCGCCGCGCCTCCACCCGGGGCGAGCAGCGGAACTGCTCGTCGCGGGCGAGGTCGTCGGCACGTTCGGAGCGCTGCATCCGAAGGCGGCGAAGGCGTTCGACTTCAAGGACCGCGCGGTGCTGGTGGCGGAATTGGACCTGGACGCGATGCTGCGGCACGTGCCGGCGCGGTACGCCTACCGGCCGTTCTCGACCTTCCCGCCGGCGAAGCGGGACCTCGCGGTGGTGGTGGACGCGGGCGTGACGTCCGAGGCCGTGGCCGCCGAGCTGCGCGCCGCCGGCGGCGACCTGCTGGCGGAGGTGGAACTCTTCGACGTCTACACCGGGCCAAACATCCCGGTCGGCACCAAGTCGCTCGCCTTCGCCCTCGTCTACCAGGCCCCCGACCGCACGCTCGGCGAGAAGGAAATCCAGAAGGCGCACGAGAAGGTCGAGAACCGCCTCAAGCACGTCCTCAAGGCCCGGATTCGCGGGAAGGACCTGGCGTGACCCCCATCGAAACCGAGATCGTCCGGCTCGAGAACACGCTCGCGCACGACCTGCTGCGGTTCCTGCCGGAACTGCTGCTGGTCTTCGGCATCGTCGGCGCGCTGCTCGCCAAGTTCTTCGCCGCCCTCGCCCGCGTCCACCTCGTGCGCCTCGCCATCCCGCTCGTCGTCGCCGCGTTCGGCCTCGCCCTCTCCGACTGGATGACGACCGATCTCTTCCGCGGCCTGCTCCGGTTCGACGCCTTCGCGAACTTCCTCCGCGCGTTCCTCCTGCTCGCCGCGGCGCTCGCGCTGTTCCTCGCCCGTTCCACCGATTCCCCCGGCGTCGCCGACTCCGCCGATTTCGTCGTCCTCGTGCTCGGCGCCACGCTCGGCATGATGCTCATGGTGTCGGCGAACCACCTGCTGATGGTCTTCCTCGCGATCGAAATGGCCAGCCTGCCGAGCTACGTCCTCGCGGGGTTCCGCAAGGACCGGTCCCGCGCCGGCGAGGCGGCGCTCAAGTACGTGGTCTTCGGCGCGGCCGCGAGCGGCGCGCTGCTCTACGGCATCAGCCTGCTGGTCGGCCGGCTGGGCACGGCGTCCCTCGCCGATCTCGCCACCAGCGCCTCCATCGCGATCATCGCGGACACCTTCGACCTGCCGTTCGCGGCCGCGCTGTTCCTCATCCTCGTCGGGCTGGGCTACAAGCTCGCGGTCGTGCCGTTCCAGTTCTGGCTGCCGGACGTGTTCGAGGGGGCGTCCGCCGCGGTGGCCGCCATCCTGGCGGTGGCGTCCAAGGCGGCGGCGTTCGGACTCCTCGTCCGCCTGGCGTTCTGCTTCACCGCCGTGCAGCCCAATCCGCCGCTGCGGGAAGGGTTCGCGGTGGTCTTCGGCACGCTCGCGATCCTCAGCATGACGTTCGGCAATCTGGCCGCGTACGCGCAGACGAATCTCCAGCGCCTGCTGGCGTACTCGACGATCGCGCACGCCGGCGTCATGCTGCTGGCGGTCGCGTGCCTGCAGCCCTATGCCGTTGGCGCGCTACTGTACTATCTGCTCGGCTATCTGTCGATGACGATCGGCGCCTTCGCCATCGCCGCGATCCTGCAAAACGAACCGGGCGGGGCGACGCTCGATTCGTGCCGCGGCCTGCTCCGCCGCTCCCCGGCGCTCGGCGTCGCCGCCGTCGTCTTCCTCTTCGGCTTGCTCGGCCTGCCGCCGCTCGCCGGGTTCGCCGGCAAATTCCAGGTCTTCTCCGCGCTCTTCCACGCCGCCCGCGAGGTCGCCCCGCGGGAACCTTGGCTCGCGGACTTCCTTCGCATCGCCTTCGCCCTCGGCATCCTCAATACGCTCCTCGGCGCCGGCTACTACCTCAAGCTCCTCAAGGCCATCGCCCTCGACGAACCGACCGACGATCGTCCGCTCCCGGTCGGTTCCGCGACGATCGCCTTCGTCGTGGTCCTGGCCCTCGCCGTCCTCGCCGTCGGCCTCGCGTGGGACCCGCTGGTCGCGCTCGCCGACGCGTCCACCCTCAATCAGGATCGGTGAGCGACGGGTTCACTCGTCCCGTCGCCAGGCCGCGAGCAGATTCGAGAAGTCGTCCGTCCAGATCGGTCCCGCCATCGCGGGGATCGGCTGCCAGCGAGCGTCCAGCCGCGGGATCGAACCATTCGCGAAGACCACCAGCCACGTCGAGGCCGTCTGACCAGTCTTCGCGCCCTCGTCCGTCGGGAGATCGTCGTCCACCACGATCCGCCTGGCGGGGTCGGCGGCCGCGATCGTCCGCGCGACCAGCGGCGGCAGGTCCAGGTAGCGGTTGGAGACGTGCAGCGCGACGACGCCTCCGGGCTTGAGCTTGGCGAAGACGAGGTCGAACGCCTCGCGCGTCAGCAGGTGGACCGGCACGGCGTCGGAGCTGAAGGCGTCCAGCACGATGAGGTCGAACTCGCCGTCGGGGGCGCGGCGGAGCTGCCGCCGGGCATCGCCGAGCGTGATCTCCGTCTCGGCGGGGCAGGTCTTCAGGAAGGTGAAATAGCGATCGTCCTTCGCCACGCGCGCGACGGCGGGGTCGATTTCGTAGAAGGTCCAGCGCTGCCCCGCCTCGGCGTAGGCGGCCGTCGCGCCGCAGCCCAGCCCGACGACGGCGACGCGCGCGCGGCGCTCCGGCGGCAGCGCCGCCATCAGCCGGCCGAACGGCCCCTTGCGGTGGTAGTACGTGGCCGGCTCCGGCGGCGTCTCGAACGGCCACCGCTGTTGCCCGTGCAGCGTCGTGCCGTGGACGATCCGGTGGAAGCGGCCGTCGGCGCTGCGCGCGACGCGGAGGGTGCCGAAGTAGTCGCGGTGCGTTTCGAGGATGGTGCCGTGCGGGTTCGGCGCGAGGGACCCGACGGCGAGGAGGACGGCGAGGCAGAGGGCGAAGCGCACCGGGCGCCAGACGAGCGCGAAGGCGAAGGCCGCCGGGAGGCCGAAGGAGAGGCCGCCGCGGACGAGGCGGTCGAGCGCGTCGTCGGGATCAGTACCGGGTTGGGTGGGAAGGATCCACGGGACGCCGACGACGAGGAGCGCGGTGAGCCCGCCGAGGGCGAAGGGCCAGACGCCGTCCATCGGCTTGAGGCGGGCGCCGACGGCGTCGGTGGGCGGGCGCACGAGGCCGGCGAGGACGATGGCGATGGCGTATTCGACATTGCCGGTGCGTGCGAAGAGCCAAGGGGCGAGGAAGGCGTTGGCGAGGCCGCCGAGGACGCCGCCGACCGAGAGCCAGAGGTAGAAGCCGGTGAGGTGCGCGGGGGCGGGTCGGTCGGCGGCGAGTTCGCCGTGGCAGAGCAGCGCGACGAGGAAGAACGCGCCGAGGTGGACGCCGCCGACGAGGATCATCGGCGTGTTCGCGCGCGTGAGCAGCGCCACGGTGAGGAAGCAGAGCGCCATGGGCGTGAGCCGGCCGACGATCCGCCGCGCCGCGGGCGTCCAACGCGCGAAGACAATGGAGAAGCTGAGGAGATACAGGCCGAGCGGGACGACCCAGAGCAGCGGCACCGGCGCGATGTCGGTGGTGAGGTGCGTCGTCGCGCTCATCAGGAGGCTGGACGGGAGCGCGGCGAGGGCGATCCACTTGAGGACGCGCCCCCGCGACGGAGGCGGTTCGATCGTGCGTTCCTCTTCGACGACGGCGCGGCCGCGCGCCGCCAACGCCCCGCACGCCAGCATCAGGGCGGCGACGATCGCGAAGCCCGCGATCCACAGGCTCCGCTGCTCCGCGAGCGGCAGCGCCGGCTCGACGAGGAACGGATAGCTCAACAGGCCGGCGAAGCTGCCGAGGTTGCTCGCGGCGTAGAGCGGGTACGGATCGCGGCCGAGGCGGGCGAACCAGGCTTGCAGCAGCGGCGCCGTCGTCGCGAGCGCCAGGTACGGCGCGCCGACGCTGGCCGCGAGCACGGCCAGCACCGCCAGCGTCGGCGATTCGCTGTCGGTCGGCAGCCAGGCGTCGTTCGGCGCGAGGCGCCCGCCGAAGGCGATGGCGGCGCCGGCGGCCGCGAGCAGCGCCGCGTGGACCGCCAGCCGCGCGCCATAGGGCATCCGCGCCAGGGCGTGCACCATCGCGTAGCCGAGCAGGAGCGCCGCCTGGAAGAACACGAGGCAACTGTTCCAGACGCCGGGCGTGCCGCCGAGCGCGGGCAGCAAGTGCTTGCCGACCATCGGCTGGACCAGGAACGACAGAGACGCGGACGCGAAGAGCGCCAGGGCGAACAGCGAGGGCACCATCCGAACGCGACCTCGGCGAGGAACGGGCAGCGGGTAGGGATAGGCGGCCCGCCGGGCGACGCCAGCGGAAATCTTCCCGCTTCCCCCCGTTCCCGCCCGCCGGCGGGATGGTATTATCCCTACGCGTCCCCCGCGCCCACCGGAGCCGGCCATGTCCACGCCCACCGTCTTCGATTGCGAACCGCTGCTCGCCCCCCACGGCGACGACGAACCCGCCGGCAAGCGGCCCTCCATCCTCGACCGGAACAAGCTCAAGGAGTACCGCGAGGACTTCGATCCCGAACGCGACCTCTCCGAGGAGGACCGGCGCAACCCCGCCATGGCCGAGAAGCAGAAGGTCGTGCCGCAGTGGGAGAAGGTCATCGGCTTCGCGAAGGACTACTTCGCCAAGACCGGCAAGGATCTCACGATCGCCATGCCGCTCGTCGAAGCGCTGACGAAGAAGCACGGCTTCGCCGGCCTGCGGGACGGCCTGCGCTTCACCCGCCGCCTCTGCGAGGAATGCTGGGATCGCGTCCACCCGCTCATCGAGGACGCCGCCGACCCGGAGGAGATGGAAGGCCGCATCGCGCCCTTCGTGTTCATCGACGACGAGATCAACCAACCCCGCTTCCCGAACACCGTGCGTTCGATTCCACTGCTGGCGACGGCCGAAGGCGTCGCGATCTCGTACATGAGTTGCCAGTCGTTCGACTCCAACCCCGCGCAGGTGCCGCAGGCGGATTTCCGCGCCGCGGTTTCGGCGGCCCCGGACTCGCAGATCGCGACCATCCGGGAGTGCGAGGCCGACATCGTCGAAGCACTCGAGGAATTGCGCCTCCTGGGCGAGACGCTGGACGCGAAGGCCGGTTCGAATTCGCCGGGCTTCAACGGCTTGAAGAAGGCGATGGACGATTGCCGCACGATGGCGTTGCAGGTGCTGCGGATGCGCGGGGGCGACGCCCCGCCGCCGGGCGACGACGCGACCGTCGGCGGCGACGGCGCACCGGCGATCGGGGGCGGAGGCGGGGGGGGCGGCGCCGCGCTCGGCTCCATCCGTTCCCGCGAAGACGTCTACGCCCGGCTCTACGAACTCACGCTCATGCTCGAACAGTTCGACCCGCACAGCCCGGTGCCGTTCCTGATCCGGCGCGCCATCGAGATGCGCGACTTGCGCTTCCCCGAACTGGTGGACACGCTGACGCTCTCGCGCCCGGTGATCGATTTCCTGCGCGCGCCGATCATGGGCGACCCCGCCGCGCCGCCAGCGGAGTGATCCCGCGCTCGCGTTCCGCCGGTCGTTCCGGTATCTTGGAAGCATGTTCGATCCCACGATCCGCCGTCGCGAGTTGCTGCGGGCCGGTGCGCTGAGCCTGTTCGGCCTCGGGCTACCGAACCTTCTCGCGGGCGCTCAGGCGCGCCGACCGCGGTCGTGCATCGTGCTCTTCATGTGGGGCGGCCCGGCCCAGCAGGACACCTGGGACCTCAAGCCCGACGCGCCGGACGTCTACCGCGGCGAATTCAAGCCGATCGCGACGAGCGTGCCCGGCCTGGGGATTTGCGAACACCTGCCGCGGCTCGCGAAACGGGCGCACGAGCTGTGCCTCGTCCGCTCGATGACGCACAACGACGTGAATCACACGACGGCCACGCACCACCTGCTCACGGGCAAGCCCGCGCCGCCCGGGCAACTCGCGGACGATTGGCCCAACTATGGGGCGATCCTCGCCAAGCTCGGCCGGGGAAAGGGTCCGCTGCCGCCGTACGTGTCGATGATGCCGGTGGTGCCCGACGGCGCGCCGCGCTTCGTCGAATCGAGCCACGGCCAGGGCGCCGGCTGGCTCGGGCCGCTGTACAACCCGATGCGGATCGACGCGGACGCCTCGAAGCCCGACTACCACGTCGGCGAGTTCGCGCTCTCCGCCGATACGCCAGCGGGCCGCATGGACGAACGCGCCGCGCTGCTCGAACGCCTCGACCAGCAGGTGCGGGGCTTGGAATCGCAGCTCGAGATCGGTGCAATGGGTTCGCACTACCAACGCGCCTTCTCGTTGCTGGCCAAGCCGGAGGTGACGCGCGCCTTCGACCTCGCGCGCGAGCCGATCAAGGTCCGCGAACGCTACGGCATGAACCGCCACGGGCAATCCGTCCTCCAGGCGCGCCGGCTGGTCGAAGCCGGCGTCCCGCTCGTCACCGTCTTCTGGCCGAACGACGGCATCACCAATGTCAGCGTCTACTGGGACACCCACAACCGCAACTTCCTCGACCTCAAGACTCGCCTCTGCCCCGTAACCGACCAGGCGACTTCGGCGCTGCTGGACGACTTGAAGGACCGGGGAATGCTCGACGACACGCTCATCGTCTGGACGGGCGAAATGGGTCGGACGCCGAAGGTCGGGCAGTCCGTGGTCGGCGGCGCCGGCGCGGGCCGCGACGGCCGCGACCACTGGGGCCAACTCTTCACCACGGTGCTCGCCGGCGGCGGCGTGAAAGGCGGGACGGTCTACGGCTCCAGCGACAAGTACGCCGCCGAACCCGCCACTAACCCGACCACGCCCGCCGACCTCGCCGCCACGATCTACCACCTGCTCGGCGTCGATCCGCACCTGGAAATCCGCGACAAGCTCAACCGCCCCGTCGCCCTCTGCGACGGGCGCGTCGTCGACGGCCTCCTCGCGTGATCGCGCCGGAACCCCACATGCCCCGCACCGTGCTCATCATCGACGACGAAGAGGCGATCGCCTGGACGCTGCGGCGCGCCTTCGAGAAGGCCGGCTTCACCGCGCACGTCGCGGCCTCGGCGGAGGAAGGGATCAAGCTCGCGGCCGCGAAGGAACCCGCTGCGATCTTCCTCGACGTGCGCCTGCCGGGGCAGGACGGATTGAGCGCTCTGCCGAAGTTGAAGTCCGCCGCTCCGGGCGCCGCCGTCGTCGTGATGACCGCGCACGGCAACCTCGCGACCGCCGTCAAGGCGGTCGAAGGCGGCGCCTTCGACTACCTCGCCAAGCCGTTCGACCTGGACCAGGCGCTCGACGCCGCGACGCGCGCGACGGCCTCGGCCCCCGCCGCGAGCGTGCCGGCGGACGACGCCGGCGGCGGCGAGATGCTCGGCCGCAGCGCCGCCATCCAATCCGTCTTCAAGCGCATCGCCCTCGTCGCCCCCACCGACGCCGCCGTGCTCGTCACCGGCGAGAGCGGCACCGGCAAGGAACTCGTCGCCCGCGCCCTGCACGCCCATGGCCCCCGTCGCGACAAGCCGTTCCTCCCCGTCCACGTCGCCGCCCTCAATCCGAACCTCGTCGAGAGCGAACTCTTCGGCCACGTCCGAGGCTCCTTCACCGGCGCCGATCGCGGCCGCGACGGCCTCTTCGTCCTCGCCGATGGCGGCACCGTTTTCCTCGACGAGATCGCCGACATCCCGCTCGAGGTGCAGGCGAAGCTCCTGCGCGTGCTCGAGCGGCAGGAAGTGCTGCCCGTCGGCGGGTCGGCGGCGCGGCCCGTGAACGTCCGCGTCGTCTCGGCCACGCACGTCGACCTCGGCGCCGCCGTCGCCGCCGGCAAGTTCCGCCACGATCTCTTCTTCCGGTTGAACGTCTTTCCGATCCACGTGCCGGCGCTGCGCGACCGCGCCGGCGACATCGCGCTGCTGGCCGGCGCGTTCCTCGCCCGATTCTCGCCGTCCTCGCGCCTCGCCGCCGAGACGGTCGCCGCGCTCGAACGCCGCGTGTGGCCCGGCAACGTCCGCGAACTCCGCAACGCCATCGAGCGCGCCGCCATCGAGGCGCGCGGAGGACCGATCCTCCCGCGCCATCTGCCCGATCCGGTCGCCGGCTTCGGCGCGCAGACTCTCGACGAACGCCTCGCGGCGATCGTGCGCGAATGGACGATCGACCGCGCGGCCGCCGCCGCGAACGAACCGGCCGACCTGTATCAGACACTGCTGGAACGGATCGAGCCCGCGCTCGTCGGTGAAGTGATGCGGCAACTGGACGGGAACCGGCTCGCCGCCGGGCGCTGGCTGGGCCTTGCGCGCGCCACCGTCCGCAAGCTCGTTCGCAAGTACGGGCTGGCCCCGGATTCGGGGCCGGACGACGATCAGTGATCGACTTCGACGTGCAGCGCGATCGCCCGACCGTCGGACGCCGCCTTCACCGTCTCGAGCGCCACCGACAACAGGTAGTAGCTGGAGACGCGGCCGCCGATTTCGATCCGGTCGTCGAATTCGAGCACGGCGAGCGCCCGTAGCTCCGGCAGGTGGCTTTGCATCAACGCGAGGCGCACGGACGATCCGGTCCGGGATTCCAAGGCGGTCATCGGGCAACTCCTTCCCAATGGGCGCGGTTCCGCAACATGACACGGCGAAAACGGCGGTGGTTCGGTCGCCATCGAAGTGGGCGTCGAGCGGCGATTCCTTCCGCGACCGTCGCGCGACCGAACGGCATTCGACTCCCAAAATCCTAATCGCGCGCGCGACCGCTCGCAACGATATTTCACGAATTTCATGAGGATTCGCCGATCGATCGAATCGGGTTGGGTCGAGGGGAGAAAATCCACGCCCTTGACAGGGCCGCGACGGCGCGTAAAACGGGATGTGCGGGCGCTTAGCTCAGTTGGCTAGAGTACTACATTGACATTGTAGGGGTCACTGGTTCAAGTCCAGTAGCGCCCACTCCGCACCGAAGCCGCGATCGAATTCGATCGCGGCTTTTTTCGTTTCACGCCGTCAGTTCGGGGATCGCGCGGCCGCGGTCGACGATCGCGGTCGGGCGGCCGTTGAAATCGTGGATGAACGTTTTCGCGTAGTCGATGCCCAGGTGGTGGTAGATCGTGGCGAGGAAATCGCCGGGGCCACAGACGCGTTCGATGGAATCCTCGCCTCGCTTGTCGGTGGCGCCGACGAACCGACCGGGGGCGATGCCGCCGCCGAACCAGAGGTTCGAGAAGCCGCGCGGCCAGTGGTCCCGCCCCGGTTGGTTCGTGCCGGCGGCGGCGCTCGCGTCGCCGGCGCCGGTGCTCGGCGCGTAGCTGATCTTCGGCGTGCGCCCGAACTCGCCGGTCACGACGACGAGTACGCGTTTGTCCAGCCCGCGCTGGTGAATGTCCTCGACCAGCGCCGACACGGCGCGGTCGTACACCTCGGCCCGGAACTTCATCGCGTCGAAGACGTGGTGGTTCACGGCGTGGTCGTCCCAGTTCTGGACGCGCCCGCAGAGCGGCCCGCTAAGGCTGGTGGTCAGCACGTCCACGCCGGCCTCGACCAGGCGCCGCGCCAGCAACAGTTGCTGTCCCCAGGCGTTGCGGCCGTAGCGGTCGCGCACGACCGCCGGCTCGCGGTTCAGGTCGAACGCGATCTTCGTCTTCGGGTCGGTCAGCAGGCCGAGCGCCTGCGACTCGAAATCGTCGAGGGCGCCGAGTTCCCGCGCCTTGTCGAAGCTCCGGTCGAGCGTGTCGAGCTTCTGGCGAAGGGTGGCGCGGCGGTCGAGGCGGCGCGCCTCGTCGGCGTCGGACAGCCCGATGTTCGGCACGCTGAAGCTGGGCGCGTTCGGATCGCCCGTGACGACGAACGGATTGTAGGCGTCGCCGAGGTAGGCCGGTCCGTTGTATTCGAGCGGCGGGTTGATGCCGACGTAGGCCGGCAGCGGATTCGCCCGCGGCCCCTTCTTCGCGAGCAGGTAATTGGAGACGGTCATCCAGTCGGGGTACTTGGGCTTCGGTTTGTCGCGCGTGTCGGGGTCGCCGGAGAGCAGTTGCATGGAGCCGGCCGGGTGGCCGCCGGCGTTCTGCCGCATCGAGCGGAGCACCACGAGTTTGTCCGCGAGGGCCGCTTGGCGCGGCAGCAGTTCCGTGAACCGCAGGCCCGGGACGCGCGTCGCGATCGGTTTGAAGGGGCCGGCGTACTCGCTGCCCGAGTCGGGCTTCGGATCGTAAGAATCGATGTGCGAGAGGCCTCCGGGTTGCCAGACCATGATGACGGCTTTGCGCTCGGCGGAGCCGGCGGCGGGGTCGGCCGCGCGGGCGCGCAGCTTGAACAGGCCCGGCAGGCTCAGCGTGCCGAACCCCGCGAGGCCGGCCTGCAGGAACGCGCGGCGGCCGCCGGCGCCAAACGGCACCGGACCGAGGCAGCGTTCAAGGGAATTACTCATTTCGTCTCCGAGGGGAGGACGCGAATCGTGAACGGTTCGCACACGAGGATGTCGGCGATGTCGCGCGGCTGCGCCTCCTGTTTGGCGCGGTCGAGCCGCTGCTGCGCCGCGCCGAGCGCCGTGGTCGCCGCCTTCATCTTCGCGTTCACGGCTTCGAGGCTCTTCGCCATCTGTTCCTTCTTGCCGGGCGGCGCCTGGCCGGCCTCGCCCGCGAGTTTCTTCGCTTCGAGTTCGAGCGACTGCACTTCCGCCCGCATCTTCTTCGAGGTCGACTCGGCCGCCTCGATCGCGTCCGGGCGATGGCGGTACTTCACGACGCCGCCGCCAAGCACCGAGACGGTGTACTCGCCCGGCGGCACCTTGAGCGCGGCGAGGTCGAAGGCGATCTCGGAACCGGCGGCTTGCACGGGCAGTTCGAACGCCGGCGCCCGCTCGAACGGCGCGCCGACGGCGCGCATCGAAATCTTGTCGCCGGAGAAGTCGCTGGTGCGCGTATGAATTAACGGCACGACCAGCTTCGCGCCGGCCTTCGCTTCGAAGACCGGTTGCTTCGCGGTGATGGTGAGCGGGGCGCGCTCGAGGCCGTTCACGCTCACGGGAACGTCCGCGAGCAGGCGCGGGCTGGGGATTTCGCCCCACGAATCCGGGATCGGCCATGCGACGGACGCGAGCCGGCAGGGGCGCTCGACCGTCTGGCCGCCGACGGACGCGCGGCCGACGAATCGGGCGTTCGCGTAGCCGCGCGGCGCGTCCGCCTTCGCCGTCACCAGCATCATCCCGCGCGATTGGCCGGCCGGGATCGTCAGCCCCTTCGCCGTCACGCCGGCGGGCAGGCCCTCGAGCGCCAGATCGATCGCGCCGGCGAAGCCGTCGCGCCGCACGGCCACCACCTCCAGCGCCATCGTCGCGCCGCCGCGCAGGGCGAGCGGCTTCGAGAGCGCGTTCCGGTCCCCGTTGCGCAACTCCATGTGGAGCGCCCAGCCGACGAGGGCGAAATCGGGCTGCGGCTTGCGGACGATCAAGCGGTACACGTGGCCGGGTTCGCTACGGGTGCCGCCGAAGAGATCGGTAAGTTGAAGTCGGTAGACGCCGTCTTCGGGCACGACGAACTTGCCGAGGACGTCCGCGCTGCCGGCGTTGTAGGGCGGGCCGTCGTAAGCGTAACCGTTGCTCGACACCTTCACGGGGCTGGGGATGTCCGACAGTTCGACGACGTCCTCGAGTGCACCGTTCACGACGCGCTGGACGAGCACCGCCGGATCGGTCGGCAGGCCGAGGCGTTCGGACGCCACTTCGATCCACCACTCGTCGCCCTTCTTCGCCGTAAACTCGAACCGGTCGACGTCGGCGGCGGGGAAGAACCGGCCGGCGATGTCGCACGGCAGCGAAATCCGTTGGGCCTTGTCTTGGGCGTCGTTCGGCTCGGCTTCCTGCGTCGTCGCGGTCGCGGGCAATCCCGGCGGCGGCCAAGAGAAGGCGTTGACGGCAAGCGTGCCCGGCTGGCGCGCGATCGGCGTGCCGGTCGCTTGCTCCCATAAACCGAGGCGATAATAGAACGCCGGGCCGCCCTTGTACGTCAGTTCGTGAACCTTGACGACATAGACGCCATCGGCGGGCACCGCGAAGTCGAGCGCGCCGCCACGCCGTTCGACCAGCAGATCCCGCCCGGCCGCGTCCGCGACGATCACGGTCGCGTTCAGTTTGGAGTCGATCCCGCGCGTGGCGCAGTCGACGATCACCCGACGGCCGCGCTTCGCCGAGAACTTGAAATAGTCGATCGACCGGTCCGCGACCGCGCCGTTGCATACGGAGTCCATCGGCAGCTCCTGCGCGGTCTCCAGCGAGCGGTTCGGCTTCGTCTGGTGGACTTCGGCGAGGGTGCCGACGGCGAAGACGCGGGACGACGACAGGCCGAGCCGCGTCGTCACGCGCGCCTCGTACAGCCCGACGGGGCAATCCGCGGCGACGTTCACCCGGTACTGGTTCTCGATCGGCTGGCCGGCGGCGTCGAGCTTCCGCTTCGCGGCGATGCGCGGATCGGAGAAGACCAGGTCGACGACGTCCTCCAGGTGTTCCCCGGAGATCGTCACGTCGAACTCGGTGCCGGCCTTCCCGCCCATCGGCGTGGTGGTGAGCAGGCGCGGCGCCGGCAGGCCGACGGACTGCGCCGACGCGAGCGCCGCCCCCGCGAGCAGGAGAGCGCCGGCCACGGAGGCGCGAACGGTGTTCAAGGAAAGGATCGCCATGGTTCGCATCAGTGGTTGAAGAGGAATTCCTTGGCGGAGATCAACGCCCACATCAGGTCTTGCCAGTTCTCGCGGGCTGCGCGCTGCGGATCGACCGGTTGCCCGGCGGCGGTCAGCCGCGTCTCGGCGAGGTACGCGAGCGCGGTCTTCAGTTCGTCGGCCTTCGGCTCGCGCGCGAACGCCGCCCGGTACAGTTCCCGAACGCGCTCCTCCGCCGGGCGCGCGTCCTTCGCCAATCGCTCGGCTCGGCCGCCGGCGCTGGCCAGCTTCCCCTTGATGTCCGGCGCATTCACCAGGTGCAGGCTCTGCGCGAGGCTCGACGATTGCACCCGCTCGCACTCGCACACGCTCTGCCCCTCCGGCCGGCCAAACACCCGCAGGAACGGCGACGAGCGGTTGTAGCTGTTGTCCGGCAGCGCCACCGCACGCTTCCCCGCAGGGAGGTTCGCGAAGTCGGTTCGCGAGCCGGCGAACTGGTCGATCGCGTCCAGCAACACCTCCGCCGGCAACCGACGCGGATAGTAGCGCGAGTAGTTCTGCCGGTCTCCGAGGTTGTGCGCGTTCGGCGTCGCGCTCAACTGGTACGCGTTCGAGCGCGCGATCGTCTTCACCAAGTCCTTCAAATCGAAACCGTTCTTGACGAAGTGGCTCTCGAGCGCCGCGAGAAGTTCCGGGTTCGACGGCGGATTGGTGTCGCGGATGTCGTCTTCGGGTTCGATCAACCCTCTCTGGAAGAAGTGCTTCCAGTAGCGGTTCACGAGCGCCTTGGCGAAGAACGGGTTCGTCGGGGATTTCATCCAGTCGGCGAGTCGCAGGCGCGGGTCCTCGTCCGGCGCGATGGCGGGCATCGCGTCTCCGAAGGCGGCGGGCTTCAGGGCCGCGCGCGTCTTCATGTTGGTCGCGGTCGCCACGCCGCGCTTGTGGAAGATCAGGTCTTCGTCCCGCGTGCCCGAGGGCTTGCGGCCGACCTGGGCGAAGAACGCCGCGAGCGAATAGTAGTCGTCCTGGCTCCAGCGCTCGAACGGGTGGTGGTGGCACTGGGCGCATTGCATCCGCACGCCGAGGAACAGCTGCGCCACGTCCTCAATCTGCTCCTTCGGCTCCTTCACGCGCTTGTACCAGGCGACGGGCGGATTGCCGAGCACGGTGCCGGTCGCGGCCAGGAGTTCGCGGACGAACTGGTCGTAGGGTTTGTTCGCCAGCAGACCGTCGCGCACCCAGGCGTGGAACGCGAAATTGGCCGACAGGTCGCTCGCGTCGTCGCGGCGGTTCTTCAGGACTGCCGTCCACTTCCCCGCGAAGAAGTCGGCGTAGTCGGGGCTGCGCAGCAGTTCGTCGATCCAACGATCGCGCTTGTCGGCGGTCGCGTCGGCGAGGAACGCCTTCGTCTCCGCCTCGGTCGGCATCCGGCCGGCGATGTCGAGCGTGACGCGGCGGAGGAACGTGGCATCGTCGCACACCGGCGACGGCGGGATGCCGAGATCCTTGAGGTTCGCGAAGACGGCCGCATCGATGAAGTTCTTGGCCGGGGGAAGGGCGCCGACCGGCGCGCCGAGCGGCACGGCGGCGTTGAAGACCGCGACGCGGCCCCGATACCGCACCATGACCGACACTTTGCCCGGCAGGTCCGACACGGCGACGACGCCGGCCTCCGAGACCTCGGCCATCGCCCGGTCGTTCGACTCGAAGAGGGCGACCTCCGAGACGTCGTGGACGCCGCCGTCGGCGAAGCGCGCGATCGCTTTCAAGGGTTGCTTCGCGCCGCGCGCCAGCACCGCTTTCGCCGGCGCGACCTCGAGCGCGACGAGGGCCGGCGCGCCCACGGGATCCCTCGTTGCGCCCGTCGCGATCCAGTCGCGGAGGGCCGCGTAGCCCGCCGAAGTTTTCGGAAGTCGCGTGCCACCGCCGTGCGGAATTTGCCCGGAGGCCTTCAATAACAGCAGACTTTGTTCGGGATTGCCGTGGTTCAGCCGTCGGCCGCGGGTTTCCAGCACGATATGCTCGTAATCGTCCGCCGGCTCGAAGCCGAGGAGCGACAGCGCGAACCCGTTCTGGCCGCCGCCGGCCTTGGCGTGGCACGCGCCGCTATTGCAACCGGCCTTCGTGAGGGCGGGAACGACATCGCCGGAGAACGTGACCGGCTTTTCAGCCGCGCTCGAAGCGGGGCCGAGCGCGACCAGGAGCGCGAAGCAAGCCACGATGCCACGGGTGGGAAGCGTCACGAATCCGCTCCGAATCGAACGACAAAACCGGCGGATGCCGACCCGGTGGAAAACGGTCGGCGGCGGGGGTGGACCTTTTCAGTATCGTCCTCGTCTCGGCCGGGGTCAACCGGAATTGCGATCGGGATCGGAAGCGGCGGGCTTCGATCAAGTCGCGCGACGCCGATGCCGATGACATTCGGGAGCATTCGATTCGATCGCGCCCCGCCGTCCTCGGACCGCGGGAAGGGCGCCCGGCGACGGCCGCGGGCGGGAGTTCCGACTCGCCCGCCGGCACGGCCGACGCGAACTCCGGTCGAGCGCCGCCGGCCCCCGACGGTCGGCGTTCCCGGACCTTCCCGCGGCCGAAAAGGGGACTGTCACCTTTTTTATCGGCGTATTTATTTAATACGTCAATAAAAAAGGTGACAGTCCCCTTTTCATGCGCCCGATCGCGGATAGATCGGTCGGCGCTGACGCGGGTACGCTTCCGTCCGCAGGTGCTTCAACATCTGGTGCCCGGCGCGGCGCTCGCGCTCGGCGCGCAGCGCCGCGAGGTCGATCCCCGCCACCACGATCTTCTCGCCCGGCCCCGGATCGGCTTGCGCCAGGATGCGGCCGTCGTAGTCCACCACCATGCTGCCGCCCGGCCACGAGAACGGCGGATAATGGTCCAAACTCGCCGCCTGGTTCGACGCCACCACGTAGGCGAGGTTCTCGAGCGCCCGGGAGCGGTTCACCACCGTCCACCAGTCCATCGGCGGCGTCGCGCCCCACGGGTCCATGTACGCCGAGACGCGCACGAGCACCTCCGCCCCGCCGAGCGCCAGCTCGCGGATCGCCTCCGGGAAAAGCCAGTCGTAGCAGATCGCCGCGCCGATCCGGCCGATCTCCGTGTCCGCCACTGGAAAGAGCGGATCGGGATAGTCCGGCAAGTCGTGCGGGCTGGTGTGCACCTCCCACGGGAGCCACGGGTTCACCTTGCGGTACTTGTAAAGGATGCCGTCGGCCGAAATCAGGCAGGTCGTATTGAACACGTGGCCGGGGAACCGCGTATCGGATTCCAGGAAGCTGCCGGTCTGGATGAAGCAACCGTACTTCCGGCAGAACTCGACGTAGCGGTCGGTATGCTCGTTCGGGATCGGCAGGGCGAGCTTGTCGAGGAGTTCGCCGGCGGTGGCGTAGATCGGGGCGGCGTGTCCGAATTCCGGGAACGCGAGCAGTCGAACGTCGCCGAACGGCCGATAGCCGACGATGGCGCGTTCCGCCATCGTGAGCATGTGCGCCGTCTTCGCGGCGATCTCGGAGCGGTGCGCCGGGTTCGGCCGATCGATCTGGCAGGCGGCGGCGAGGTAACGGAGCGACATCGGCGGCCTCGAAAATAATGTTGCTACGTCTACGTCGCGGGCTACCATGAAGGATCGAACGATTCCCGTGCGGGCACTATGATTCGACGCTTCCCGAATCCGTTCCGCGTTCTGCCGGCGCTGGCGTTGGTCGCGCTCGCGCTGTCGTCGGGTTCGGCGCGCGCGGGCTGCGGGGAACCGATGCTGACGCTCGGCCACGCGGAACCGGCGGCGCCGGCGAAGCCGTGCGACGGGCCGAACTGCGCCGCGACGCCGCACGATGCCCCGATTCCCGCGCCGGCGCCGGCGACATCATCCGCCCCGAGCGATTGCGCCATCGCCGATTTCGAAGCGACGCCGTTGTTCCTCGCGCCGGCGGTCCGGGCGATTCCCGGTTCCCTTTTCGCGATCGATTCGCTTCCGTCCGTTCCGTTCCATCCGCCGCGCCGCCGCTGAAGGCCCCCGCGCGCCGCCCGATCCCCCGAACCGAACTATCATAACGATGGCGAACGCCCGCCCCCGCGGCGCGTTCCCGCGTTCGGTATCCCGTCGGTCGGGTTCTTCTTCCTTCTCCGAACGGATGCGATGCCATGAGTGTTCCCGAACCGACGCCGACGCCCGCGCCGCGACCGCCGCGCAGGAAATGGGTGCCCCCGGAGACGTTGAACTCCACGCTCTGGGTGCTGCTCTTCCTCGTCTTCTCGTCCGTCGGCATCCTCGGCGCGAGCGGCGCGTACCTCGGCGCCGTCAGCCTCTTCGACTGGATCAACCGCGCCCGCGGCATCACCTACAGCACCACCTTCACGCTCTGGATGTTCCTCGCGCACGGCGCCGTCGGCATCCTGGTCATGGTGCCGTTCGTGATCTTCGGCGCCTGGCACTACCGCAAGGGGAGCAAGCTCTCGAACAAGGCCGCGATCCATCGGGGCCTGTGGCTGTTCGCCATCGGCCTCGTCATCGGCGTTACCGGCCTCGCGCTCTTCCAGATCGACGGCCTGCCGCAACTGCCCACCGGTACCCTCTCCCGCAGCGCCGTCTACTGGCTGCACGTCGTCCTGCCCGTCGCGTCCGTCTTCGTCTACGTCGCCCACCGCCGCAAAGGCCCCGCCATCCGCTGGCGCTTCGCGAAGCTCTGGGCGCTCGGCGTCGTCGCCTTCGTCGGCGGCATGATCGCCCTGCACAGTCTCGCCCCGCACACCTGGTTCACCGAAGGCCCGAAGGAAGGCGAGAAGTACTTCCATCCGTCGTCGTCGCGCACGGCCGACGGCAAGTTCATCCCGGCCGAATCGCTGATGAGCGACACCTACTGCATGCAGTGCCACCAGGAGATCTACGACGACCACCTGCACTCCGCGCACAAGTTCAGCTCGTTCAACAACCCGGCGTACCTCGCGAGCGTGAAGGAGACTCGCGAGTATTCCGAGCGCCGCGACGGCACCGTCCAAGCCAGCCGCTGGTGCGCCGGCTGCCACGACCCCGTCCCGTTCTTCAGCGGCGCCTTCGACGATCCGAAGTTCGACATGGAGAAGCACCCGACCGCGCACGCCGGCATCACCTGCGTCGCCTGCCACTCCATCACCCACGTGCACGACACCACCGGCAACGCCGCCTACACCATCGAGTCTCCGGCGCATTATCCCTTCGCCTTCAGCGAGAACGCGACCCTGCGCGGCCTGAGCAACCAGATGATCAAGGCGAAGCCCGACGTGCACAAGAAGACCTTCCTCAAGGACTTCCACCGCACGACGGAATTCTGCTCGACCTGCCACAAGGTCTCGCTGCCGATCGAACTGAACCACTACAAGGACTTCCTCCGCGGTCAGAACCACCACGATTCGTTCCTGCTGTCCGGCGCCTCCGGCCACGGTTCGCGCAGCTTCTACTACCCGCCGAAGGCCTTCAAGAGCTGCGCCGAGTGCCACATGAACCTGGAGGAGATCGTCGATCTCTCCGTGAATTTCGGCGCCAAGGACTTCGACGGGTCCGGCAAGCCGAAGCACCACAACCACCGCTTCCCGGCCGCGAATACCGGCCTCATGCAAATCCTCCAGGACGACCCGCGCTACGAACACCTTGCCGATGGCTTTGAAAAAACGATCCAGGAGCACGTGAACTTCCTGAAGGGCGTGGACCCCGATGGGAAGGACAAGCGGCTGCGCGTGGACCTCTTCGGCGTGAAGCCCGGCCTCACGACGGAGGCGGAGAAGCTGCAAGTGGTGCGGCCGGCTCTGCCCACACTCGAACCGGGGCAGACCTACACGTTCGAGGCCGTGCTGCGCACGCTCCTGATCGGCCACCATTACAGCCAGGGCACGGTCGACTCGAACGAAATCTGGGTGGACTTCCGCGCCACGGCGAACGGGAAGGAGATCGCCCGCAACGGCGGCATGGCCGGGCCGGACGACTCGGGCGAGGTGGACCGCTGGGCGCATTACATCAACGTCCACATGCTGGACCGCAACGGGAACCGGATCAACCGGCGGAACCCGCAGGACATCTTCACGCCGTTCTACGACAAGCAGATTCCCCCCGGCGCCGCGGCGATCGTGCGCTACCGGCTGGACGTGCCGAAGGACGTGGCCGGACCGGTGGAGCTGCACGTGCGTGTCCGGTATCGCAAGTTCGACCAGGAATACATGGACTTCGTGTCCAAGCAGATCGGCCGAAAGATGCCTCAACTGATGGTGGTGGACCTTTGCGAAGACAAGGTGACGCTGCCGGTGAAGGGCGTGGCGGAGAAGGTGCCGGAGCAGACGTCGCCGATCAAGGCCGGCTGGCAGCGGTGGAACGACTACGGTATCGCGCACCTCATCGAGGGCGGCCCGGGGAACAAGCGCGGGCACTTCCGCCAGGCCGAGGCCGCCTTCCGCAAGATGACGACGCTCGACGTGCCCGACGCGATCGGGCAGGGCCACGTGAACCTCGCGCGCGTCTACATCGACGAGGGCCGGCTCGACGAAGCCGCCAAGGAGTTGGAGTTGGCCAAGAAGGCGCAGCCCGCGCCGCCCTGGTGGACCGTCGCGTGGCTCAGCGCCGTCGTCAACAGCGAGAACGCCACCAAGCCCGAAGACCTCGACCGCGCCATCGAAGACCTCCAGCGCGTACTCGACCCGAAGAACGCGCCGAAGGATCGCGGCTTCAACTTCGAGAAGGACTACGTCCTCTGGAATCTGCTGGCGAACCGGCAATTCAAGCGCCGGCAGTTCGAGGCCGACGGAAGCGAGCCGTGGCGGAAGTTCGTCGTCGCGTCCATCCGCTCGGCCGAGCGCGTGCTTGTCTACGACAAGGAAGACGTGCAGGCGCACGACCAACTCCGGCAATCGTTCGACGCGCTGGCGTCCGAGAAGAACCTGCCGGCGATGAAGGTCGAGAAGCCGCCGACGATCCACGAATCGAGCTACGCGGCGGCGAGCCTCGCCGAGGCCGGGGCGCCGAAGGAGCGGCGGTTCGCGTCGGCGCGGGCGCTGCTGCTCGCGCTCGCGGGGGCGAGCAAGCTGCCGCCGAGCCTGGAGTCGCCGAAGATTCCGGCGATGCGGGCGTTGTACAAGGCGGTGCGCCCGGCGTTCGACGACCGCGACCCGGAGATTCGCGAGGCGGTGGCGGCCGTGCTGGCGGCGATGCATCGCGAGTTCCACCTGATCTACAAGCCGGACGAGATCGCCCGCTCGACCGCGCGGCAGATCTACGGCCAGAAGAACCCGGCCGCGAACTACGCCGCCCGCGATCGCGTGATCTACCCGACGACCGCCGACCAGAAGCAGCGCATCCTCAAGACCGGCGAGCTGACGGACGGCGCGGCGAGCGGCGGACGATAACGACGATCGATTCGATTCGGACCCAACGATTGGATTTCTCCCCATGCAACGCGCCTTGCCGTTCCTCGCCGTCGCGATCCTGCTCGGGGTCGGCGGCTATTTCGTCTACGATTTCTTCGGCAAGGCCCCGCCGCCGGTGAAGCCGCCGGAATTGAACGAGGCGAAGGCGCGCGCGAAGATCGACGTGCCCGAACTCCGCTTCACGGACGTGACGAAGGCGGCCGGCCTCGCGTTCAAGCACGAGAACGGCATGGCCGGCAAAAAGCTCATCCCCGAAACGATGGGCGGCGGCGTGGCGGTGCTCGACTTCGATCGCGACGGCAAGCCCGATCTCTTCTTCGTGAACTCCTGCCCGTGGCCCGGCCGCGAGGCCGACAACCCGAACGCGACGCCGAAGCTCTACCGCAACAAGGGTGACGGCGCGTTCGAGGACGTGAGCGCGAAGTACGGCTTCACGAAGCCGATGTACGGCATGGGCGCCGCCGTCGGCGACTACGACAACGACGGCTATCCGGACCTCTTCGTGAGTTGCGTCGGCCGGCACCACCTCTTCCACAACGAGGCCGGCAAGGCGTTCAAGGACGCGACGGAAACCGCCGGCGTCGGCGGTAGCGGCGCCTGGCCGAAGGCGACGTGGGACGAATTTCTCAAACTCGACAAGCCGATCCCCGTCGGCGCCTCGGCCACGTTCCTCGACTACGACGGCGACGGCAAACTGGACCTCTTCGTCACGTCGTACGTCTCCTGGTCGCCGGCCGTCGACCTCGCCATCAGCAGCACCACCACCGGCGTCGGCCGCTCGTTCGCGCAACCGAAGGAGTACAACGGCAGCCAGAACTGGCTCTTCCGCAATGTCGATGGCACGAAGTTCGAGGACGTGAGCGCCAAGGCCGGCATCGAAGTGCGTGAGCAGGAAGGCATCGGCCGCGGCGACCGCCTCCGCAACGTCGGCAAGTCGCTAGGCGTTTGCGCCTGCGACGTCGACGGCGACGGCTGGATCGACATCGTCGTCGCGAACGACACGGTGCGGAACTTCCTTTTCCACAACGTGCCCGGCCCGAACGGCACTCGCGCATTCCTCGAGAACGGCGTGGACGTCGGCGCCGCCTACCCCGACGAAGGCAAGGCCCGCGGCGGCATGGGCATCGACTGGTTCGAGTACCGCCCCGGCAAGTCCGCGATCCTCGTCGCCAACTTCGCGGACGAACCGGTGACCTTCCTAAACCGCACGACGCGCGACGGCAAGGTGCGCTTCACCGACACCACGCTCGCCGTCGGCCTCGTGGCGCCGAGCCGCAAGCCGCTGAAGTTCGGCGCCTTCGCCTTCGACGCCGACCTCGACGGCCGGCTGGACCTCTTCGTCGCCAACGGGCACATCGAACCGGAGATCGCGAAGATCCAGGGCGGGCAGGCCTACGAGCAAGCCGCGCAGCTCTACTGGAACACGGCCGACGAGAAGACCGTGTACGAACTCGTGCCACCGGAGAAGTGCGGCTCGGACCTCGTGAAGCCGATCATCGGCCGCGGCTGCGCGTACCTCGACTACGACGGCGACGGCGACCTCGACATCGTCCTCGTCGGCAACGGCGGCGAAGCCCGGCTCCTGCGGAACGACCAGAAACTCGGCCACAAGTTCGTCCGCCTGCAATTGGAAGGCGTGAAGGCGAACCGCTCGGCGATCGGCGCGGAGCTGACGATCGTCGTCGACGGGAAGACGCTGAAGCGCGAGGTGGCCGGCGCCCGCGGCTACCTGAGCCAGAGCGAAGCGATCGTGACCGTCGGCCTCGGAACGGCCGCGAAGATCGACAAGCTGACGGTGCGCTGGCCCGGTAAGGACGGCGGAACGCAGGACTGGACCGACCTGGCGGCCGGCCAGACCCATCTCCTCAAGCAAGGCGAACCGGCCGCGACGCCGGCTTCGAAGTGACGATGGCCGACGACGCTCCCAAGAAATCGCGGGCCTGGCTCGCGATTCCGGTCCTCTTGATCCTCGCGCTCGCCGCCGTCGCGATTTGGAAATTCGCGAATACGAAAGTGCAGGATCGCGCCGCGGCCGCCGCCGCCAACGCGCGCGGCATCGGGTACCTCGAACAGTTCGACGCGAAATTCCCGCCCGACGATTTATCGGGATTCGAAATGGGTCGCCGGGAATTCCAGGAGGCGCTGCGGCTCGCACCGGGGTGGTTGCCGGCGAAGATCAATTCAGGCCTGTCCTTCATGTACGTAGGAACCGAGGCCGACATCGATCGGGCCATCCCCATCTTCCGCGAAGTCCTGGTGACGGAGCCGAACAACCCTCATGCGAACTTCTGCCTCGGCATCATCCACACGCATCGGGGCGAATACGATCTCGCCAATCCCCATTTCGCCAAGGTGACGGAAGCCGATCCGCTCGATGCGCACGCTTGGCACTATCGCGCCCTCACCACGACGAACAGCGGAGATTCCCCGGAGGCGCGCGAATTCTACGAAAAGGCCGTCAAGAACGATCCGTATCTCGCGAACGCCTTGCTGAATCTCGGCGGCCACATTCTCACGGACGACCCCACTCGCAAGAAAATGCTCGACGAAAGCCAGGCGCTCGAACGGAACATGGCCGGCCGCGGGGCGAAGACGAAACCGGGCTGGCTCGGCCGCTACGGCGCGCCGATCGGCGCGACGTTCCCGCCGCCGGGCCTCACGCCGCTGCCGAAATTCGAGCCGGCGGAACTCGCGGTGAAGCTGGCGCCGAACGCGAAGTGGGACGCGACCGTGGACGGCGACGCGAAGGCCATGCGCGAGCGGTTCGGCGGCGTGATCGTCCGGCTCGATTACAACGGCGACGGACGGCTCGACCTTCTGCTCCTCTCCGCCGTGACGCGCGACGGCAAGCTCGGCGACCTGCTCCTCCGTAACGACGGCGGATCGTTCACCGATGTTTCGACCGACACCGGTCTCGCTGGATTTGCGAGCCTCGGCTGCGCCGTCGCCGACTTCGACAACTCGGGCACGCCCGACCTCGCGCTGACCTCCACCACCGGCGTGAGATTGCTGCGCAACGTCGTCGGGCAGTTCGCGGATGTGACGAAGGACGCCGGCCTCGATAAGGCCGCCGGTGCGTTCTTGCCGGCCGCGTGGATCGACCTCGACCAGGACGGCGACCTCGACTTGCTGCTCGGCAAGAAGGACGGCGGTGTCCTCGTCTTCCTCAACGTCGGCGAAGCCACGCCCGGCCCGCCGGGCGACCCGAAACCGCTCTCCGTCAGATTCCAGCCGTTTGACCATCCGGCGTTCGCGACGCCCACGCTTGTGGCGGGTTTCATTCTCTCCGATGTCGATGCCGATGGCGACGTGGACGTGGTCGCATTGGAAAACGCCAATCCGCCCGTCGTGATCCTGAACGATCGCCTCCTGCGATTCCGACGCGGGTCGCCGATCATTGGCGAAGGGGCCGGTTGGACTGGCGCAACGACGATCGACGTGAACGGAGATGGACAGTCCGATCTCGCGTTCGCCTCGCACGACAAGAAGGCGATGGTTCTGACGACGACGGACGACCGGATCGCCACCGACACGAAGGGCCGCTTCAAGCCTCTCGTCGCCGACCTGCCGATTCTCCTGCAAGCGCAGGCGATCGACCTCGACCACGACGGGCGAACCGATATCGTCGGGCTTTCAAGCGACCACAAGCCGGTCCTCGTGCGCGGCGAGGGGACGCTGAAGACGGCCGCCAATCCGTTTGGCGACCTCGCCGACCTGATCGCCGTCGCGGCCGGGGACTTCGACGGCGATTGCGACAACGACGTGATCGGCTGGGCGCCGGACGGCTTGAAGTTCCTCCGCAACGCCGGCAACGGGAACCGGGGCTTGAAGGTCCAACTCACCGGCGTGCGCCAGGCGCAGGTCGCGCGCACGAACCGCGACGGCCTCGGGGCGAAGGCGACCGTCCTCGCCGGCACGCGCTCGACGCTGATCGAGAACGCCACGAGATCCGCCGGCCTCGGGCAATCGCTCGTCCCGCTCGACTTTGGCGTCGGGCCGAACACCACCGCCGACGCGCTGCGGATCGCGTGGCCGGACATGATCCCGCAGGCCGAGGTGAACCTGCCGGCGTGCGAGCCGCGCCTCGTGCGCGAGACCGACCGCCGGCCCGACTCCTGCCCCGTGCTCTTCACCTGGGACGGCGAGAAGTACCGCTACGTGACCGACCTGCTCGGCGAGGGGACGATGGGCGAGTTGAACGCCGCCGGCGGCACGCGCCCCCCGCGCCCCGAGGAGAGCGTGAAGATCGAAGCGGACCAGTTGAAGCCGAAGGACGGGAAGTATCAACTGAAGCTCGCGGAGCCGATGAACGAGATTCTGTATCTCGATTCGCTGCGGCTGGACGCCGTCGACCATCCGGCGGGCGTGGAGGTCTATCCGGACGAACGTTTCGCGACGGCGGAGACGAAACCGACGGGGAAGCTGTTGGCGTTCCGCACCTGGTTCGCGCCGATCGGCGCGAAGGACCACCGCGGCCGCGACATCACGGAGACGGTGAAGCTACGCGATGGAAAATTCGTCGACGGATTTTCCCGTCGGCTCTGGCTCGGCCTCGCGGAGGAGCACGCCGTCGAACTCGACTTCGGCGACCGGCTCGAAGCCGCGGCGAAGGACGCGAACCTGTACCTCGTCCTCGCCGGCTGGACCGACTACGCGTACCCCGAGACGCTCTTCGCGGCCAATCAGGCCGGCGCGCCGCCGCTGCCGCCGGTGCTGGAGAAGAAGCTCGGGAGCGGCCCGTGGCAGCCGGTCGGCGAGATCGGCTTCCCGGCCGGCCTGCCGCGCGTGATGACGGCGCCGGTGTCGGGGCTGGCCGGAGCCAAGGGACTGAAGCTGCGGATCAAGACGAACCTGCACGTCTTCTGGGACCAGATTCGCCTCGGCGTCGCGGAGCCGGGCGAGCCAAAGTTTCATTCGATGCCGGTCGCGCAGGCGACGCTCGCGCGGCGCGGCTTCGCGAAGGAGATCCGCCCGAAAGGCTTCGGCCCGGCCGCGTACGACGATGCCACGCTCGAGCGCGTGGCGTACACGAAGTGGCGCGGCAAGCTCACGAAGCTCGGCGACGTGGCCGAATTGCTGACAACGACAGACGACCGCTTCGCCATCCTCGGCCCCGGCGACGAAGTCGAGGTCGCGTTCAACGCGGCGCTCCCGCCGCCGCCGACCGGCACCGTCCGCTCGTTCGTGCTGCGCGCGCACGGCTATTGCAAGGACTCCGCCCCGTTCACGGCCACCACCGGCGACATCCACCCGCTGCCGTTCCGCGCGATGGCGAGCTACCCGGACGGCGCGCGGGACCGCGCGAAGGCGCCGAAGGGCCAGGACGAATACGATCGAACTTGGAATACGCGCCCGGTGGGCCGGTGAGCGCCCCGGCGCTGATCGTCGGCGGCGGCCTCGCCGGCACGACGCTCGCGTGGACGTTGCATTTCCGGGGCGTTCCGTTCGTGCTCGCCGACGCCGGCGATCCGAGTTCGGCGTCCCGCGTCGCGGCCGGGTTCGTGAATCCGATTACCGGTCAGCGGCTCGCGCTCTCGTGGAACTACCACGCGTTCCTCGCCGCCGCCGAGCGATTTTATTCGCGAGTCGAAACGGTTCTGCATCGGACACTGTTCGTTCGCCAGCCGATGGTGCGATTGTTTCAGAACGACCTCGAACGGGAACGCTACGATCGCAAAGTCGGCACGTTCGAGATCGCGACGCGCGCGCTTTCGCTCGACGCATCGCGATTCGCCGCCCCGCTCGGCGGGTTCGAGCTGCCGGACGCGGCACGGCTCCACGTCGCCGAATACCTGGCCGCCTCGCACGCGTATTTCGGCGAACGCTACCGGGCGGCCGAGGTCGATCCCGCTTCGCTCGAAGTGCGTTCGGATTCCGTGCGCGTGCCCGACTGGAACGAATCGTTCCGCGTCGCGGTCTTCTGTCAGGGGGCTGGCGGTCGCGCGAACCCGCTCTTCGATCCGTTGCCGTTCGCGCCGGCGAAGGGGGAGATCCTGACGCTCCGCATCCCCGGCCTCGACGAGGACCGGATCGTGAACCGGGGCGTCTGGCTCGTCCGCGAGGCGGGCGAGTTCTACCGGGCCGGCTCGACCTACGACCGCGACCGGCTCGATACCGCGCCGACCGCCGCCGGCCGAGCCGAGATCGAAACCCGGCTCCGCGAGTTCCTGCGGACGCCGTTCGAGGTGGTCGGCCACGTCGCGGGGATTCGACCGATCCTGGACGACCGCAAGCCGCTCCTCGGCCGGCATCCCCGATGCGATTCGCTGGCGGTCTTCAACGGCCTCGGGTCGAAGGGGTCGCTGCAGGCGCCGTACTTCGCGGAGCAACTGGCGAACGACCTGTGCGGCGCGGGGGCGATCGACGCGGACGTGGACCTGCGGAACTGGAAGCGCCGATGATCCGACTGACCGACCTCGCGCACGAGCGATGGCGGGCCGTGCTCCGGCCCGGCGACGCGGCCGTCGACGCCACCGTCGGCAACGGGCACGATACGCTCTTCCTCGCGAAACTCGTCGGCCCGGCCGGCCGCGCGATCGGCTTCGACACGCAGCCGGATGCGCTCTTCGCCGCGCGGCAACGGTTGGACGACGCGGGATTCCTCGACGCGCGGCTGTACTTCGACGACCACCGCAAGATCGCGATGTTCGTGGATTTTCCCGTGCGCGTCGTCTGCTTCAACCTCGGCTACCTGCCGGGCGGGGACAAGACCGTGACGACGCGGCGCGAGTCCACGATCCCCGCGATCGCGGCGGCCGCGACGATCCTCGCGCCCGGCGGCCTGCTCACCGTGATCGGCTATCGCGGGCACCCCGGCGGCGCGGAGGAGGCGGACGCGGTGCGGGAGACATTGAAATCGATGACGGAATTCGCGGTGGAGGAGATTCCCGGCGGCGAATCGCCGACGTCGCCCGTGTTGTTCGTGGCGACGAAAAAACCTTGACTCAACGAGATCGCTTCAAGTCCCGCGCGAGCCGCGCGGCCAGGAACGGCCCCTGGTAGACGAGGGCGCTGTAGATCTGGATCAGGTCCGCGCCGGCGGCGAGCATCGCGCGGGCCGAGTCGCCGTCCTCGATGCCGCCGACGCCGATGAGCGGCACGCCTGGGCCGACGTGTCGGCGGATTTCGTTCACCCGTTCGCACGCGATCGCCCGCAGTGGCCGGCCGCTCTCGCCGCAGGGCAGGCCGGACGGCGACGTGGCCGCCAGCGTGTTCGTGCCGATGATCCCCGTCGCCCCGGCCGCGAGGCACGCGTCCAGTACCGCCTTCAACTCGTCGCCGGTCAACTCCGGGGCGAACTTCACGAACAGCGGCTTCGCCCCGCCGACGCCCTTCACCGACTTCACCAGTCCGCCCATCGCCTCGGCCGTCTGGAGCGCCCGCAGGCCGGCCGTGTTCGGCGAGCTGACGTTGATCGTCAGGAAGTCGGCGTGCGGGGCGAGTTTCTCCGCGGCGATCCGGTAGTCGTCCTCGGCCCGTTCGTTCGACGTGTCCTTGTTCTTGCCGACGCTGACGCCGATCGGGAACGGCGGGCGGAACCGCAGCTTCGCGAGCCGGGCGGCCACGGCGTCGGCGCCGTCGTTGTTGAAGCCCATGCGATTGAAGATCGCCCGCCGCTTCACGTCCCGCCACATGCGGGGCTTGTCGTTGCCGGCCTGCGGCCGCGGCGTCACGGTGCCGAGTTCGACGAAGCCGAAGCCGAACGCCCACCACGCCGCCGGCGCGACGCCGTTCTTGTCCATGCCGCCGGCGAGGCCGACGCGGTTCGGGAACGACAGGCCGGCGACGGTGACGGTGTCTGAGGGTGCGATGGCGGCGTGGAGCAGCTTCGCGAGCGGAGTCAACCGTGAAAGCAACGAAGTGGAACGCAGTGCGAGATTGTGCGCCGCCTCGGGATCGAGCGCGAAGAGCAGCGGGCGGAGGAGCGGGTACATGGTTTCAAATCAGCCGATGATGGCCACAAAAAGGCACAAGAAGGCACGAAAAGAAAGACTGTATTTTGGATTTCCTTTTTGTGGCTTTTCGTGCCTTTTTGTGGCCATCGTCTTCAACTTTCCATCAGCAGCCGGAGCCGTCATGGGCTCGAGCGAGAAACGCATCGGCCGGAGAATCGAGTACATGGTTTCTAATCGGCGGGAGATGGCCACATCAAGTCAGACGAAATCTTGCATTTCCTTTTTGTGGCTCTTCGTGCCTTTTTGTGGCCATCGTCTTCAGCTTTCCATCAGCAACCTGATCGGGTCGCTGAACAGCTGGGCCAATCGCGACGTGAACCGCGCCCCGTCGGCGCCGTCGATGACGCGGTGGTCGTACGTCAGCGACATCGGCATCATCAGCCGCGGCACGATCGCGCCGTCCTTCACCACTGGCATCAGCGTCGATTTCGAGAGGCCGAGGATCGCCACCTCCGGATAGTTCACGATCGGCGTGAAGCTCGTGCCGCCGATGCCGCCGAGGTTGGTGATGGTGAAGGTGCCGCCGCGCATCTCGTCGATGGCGAGTTTGCCGGTGCGGGCCTTGTCGGCGATGGTCGCCACGTCCACGGCGATGTCGCGGATACTCTTCTTGTCCGCGTCCTTGATGACCGGCACGACGAGGCCGCGCTCCGTGTCCACGGCGATGCCGACGTTGAAGTACTTCTTCAGGATCAATTCCTGGTGGTTCATGTCGAAGCTGCTGTTGAAGTGCGGGAACTCCTTCAGCACGGCGACGACGGCCTTCACGGCCAGCACGGTCCAGGTGATCTTCGGGGCGCCCTTCGGCAGGTTCTCGACGATCCGCTTGCGGCCGGCTTCGAGGTCGGTGATGTCGGCGATGTCGTTCTGCGTCACCGTCGGCATCGTCCGCACGGCGACCGTCAGGTTGCGGGCAATCGCCATGCGGATGTTCGAGACGGCCTTCTTCTCGATCTCGCCGTACTTCGCGAAGTCGGGCAGGGCCGGGTGCGCGAAGCTGTCGGCGACGGTGCCGCCGGACATGCTCCCGCCGCCGGATTTCTTCGAGGTGCGTTCGGCCTTCACGAAGCCCTTCACGTCGTCGAGGGTGACACGGCCGCCGCGGCCGGTCGGCTTCACTTCGACGAGCGAGACGCCGAGCTCGCGGGCGAGCTTGCGCGTCGCCGGCCCGGCGGGGGTGAGGTCCTTCTTCGTCGGCGCGGCGATCGCGACGGGCGCGGCGGCCTTCGGCGAACCGTTCGCGGACGGAACGGAGGCGGCCGGCGCGGCGACGGGTGACGGCGACGATGCCGGCGCGGCCCCGGTGGCTCGCAAGGTGAGAACCGATTTGCCGACCGGGATCTTGTCGCCGACCTTGACGTGAACGGCTTCCACCAAGCCCGCAACTTCGACCGGCACTTCGACGGCGGCCTTGTCGGTCTCGACGGCCAACACGTTCTGGCCCGGCTTCACCGCGTCGCCGACCTTCACGAGCACGCCGACGACGGTGGCCGCGTCGATCCCTTCGCCGAGCGCCGGCAGCTTGAATTCGACCGGCCCGGCGGACGCCGCGACGGGCGCGGGCGGCGGAGGTGCGGGCGCGGCGACTGGCGCCGGCGCTGGAGCAGCCGCCGCTCCGGCGAGCGTCAGCACGATGCCGCCGACCAGCAGCTTGTCGCCGACCTTCACGTGGACCTGCCCGACGA
>CAYVRB010000016.1:26764-37300 GCA_964453375.1 uncultured Alcaligenaceae bacterium | reverse complement strand
CGTTGGCGAAGGCGGAGGAGAACTACGCGAAGGCGCGGGCGGCGGTGAACGAGTATTTGACGGCGGTGGGCGACGACGATCGACTGAAGGCGCCCGGCCTGCAGGGGCTGCGGGTGCAGCTTCTACAGTCCGCGCTCTCGTTCTACCAGCAGTTCCTGAAGGAGCGCCTCGACGACCCCGCCCTCCGCGGCGAGCTGGCGGGGGTGTACCTGAAGATCGGCGATATCTATCGGGAACTTCAACACTCGGGACCGTCCGACGAATCGTACGCGCAGTCCCGACGGCTTTACGAGGTGCTGGCGCGCGCCGAACCGGATAACGTGGAAATTCAGTACGGCCTGGCGAAGGTCCTCCATCGCGCGCGGGAATACGAACCGGCGCGGGCGATCCTCGAGCGATTGATCCGACCCGAAGTCTCGAAGTACCACGCGGAGTTGGGCGATGTCCTCGATCAATTGGCCGCGCAACCGGGGATCGAACCGGCGCGCGAAGTGGAGTATCTCCGCATGTCGTTGGCGGTGCGCGAGCGGCTCGTTCGCCTGAAACCCGACGACGCCGAGGCGCGATTGGGACTGGGACGGATCCATCACACGATCGCGAACCGTTTGAAGAATTCGCGGGACTTGGAATGTCTCGCGCTCTTGCGACAGGGCGTGGAGGAGATGGAATCGGCGCATCGCCTGCGGCCGAACGACCTGGCGACGATCGACGTGCTGGCGGGGGCCTTGCGCAATCTCGCCGAACAATCGCGACGGCTGGGGGAACCGGAGCAGGCGATCGGCGCGCACCGTCGGGTGGTCGAATTGTTCGATCGCCGCGCCCGCGACAATCCAACCATCCCGGGGTTCGAATCGGAAATGGTGGCGAGCCAGCTCGCGTTGCTGGCGGAACTCGAGGCGGCGCGGGAGTGGGAGGAGATCGCCCGCGGGATCGACCGGGTCCGTACCCGATTGCGCGAAACGACCGACCAATCCGCGGCGTTCCGCCGAAACGCCTTGGCGTTCCGCCTGTTCGCGGTTCGAACGAGTACCGCGAGGGCGGCGGCCGATCCCTTGGCGCAATCGAACCGGGAATCGGAGGAGCAAGAGGCCGTGCTGGCGATTCGCAGCGCGATCCTGGCGGGCGACCTCGACGCGGCGACGATCGGACCGGACCCGGCGTTCGAAGCGCTGCGCGCGCGCGCCGACTATCTCGAATTGGCGTCGCGCGCGGCCGCGCTCGCGGGGGCGACGCGCGCCGCCGCGGACGTCCGCGGTTCCATCGAGGAGAAACTCGCCGCCCGCCGCACCATTCTCCGCGAGTTGGAACGGATCGCCGAACCGATCGCGTCGGAACGGTTCGCGCGGCGCGCGATTGCGCAGGCGCGCGAAGGCTGGGCGCGGCTCCTGCTGACATCGGGACGATTGGAGGAGGCGCGCGCCGCCTTCGACGGCGCGATGGCGCTGCGCGGGGAGCTGGTTCGCCAGTATCCGTCGAGCGAGCAATTGCGCGCCGACCTCGCCGAGTGCCAATCGTCCGCCGGCGATCTCTACGAATCGGTCGGTCGGATCGCGACCGCCTTCGCGACCTGGGACCGCTCGCTGGAAACGCTCGAATCGGGCTTGAACGCCAACCCGAACAGCGTTCCGTATCGTTCGTCGCTGTCGGGCCGCCACGCGAATCTCGCGGAGCGCCACGGCCGACTCGCGCGCTGGGATCGTGCGGCCAGCCACTACTCGCGGGCGTTCCAGTTGTCGCCGTCGCTGGGCTACCTGCCCTGGTACAGCCAGGTGCTGGTGTTGGCGCAGTTGGGCGACACGCGGCAGTTGGCCGAGCGGATCGACGAACTGATCCGCCTCACGCCGCCGCTGGTCGGCGCCGAGGGGATTCAGGTCGCGCGCGCCGTGGTGGTCGATCCGATCGTCGCGCGGAAGTATCCGAACGAGTTGCGTCGGATCGTGGCGTCGGACGACGGCGACTTGTGGTATCGCTGGACGCGCGGCCTGGCGTCGCTGCGGCTCGGCGACGCGACGGCGGCGGCGCGCACGTTGGACGCCTTGCCCGAGTGGGATCCCAAATGGCCGGCGCTGGCGTTGGCGCAGGCGGCCGCGGGCCGCCCGGACGCGGCGCGGGCCGCGCTCGATCAGGCGGACCGGAACGCGGCGCGACTGCTGCGCGACGGCTTGCGGCGCGAGGAAGTCCGCGTGCCCATGACCTGGTGGCAGGAATGGGCGCACATGGAGCTTTGTCGGCGGGAAGCCCATCGCGCGATTCACGGCCGCGATCCGGAGGCTTCGCCCTACGAACGGCTCTTCCGGGGCCGCGTGGCTTGGCTGCTCGGCGATCTCGTCGGGGCGGAGGCGGAATTCGCCGCCGCGGTCGCAAGCCGCCCGAAGGACGCCGACATATGGCTGGCGCGCAGCCAGCTCTTCGCGAGGCTCGAGCGCCCGGACCGGATGGCGGCCGACCTCTTGCAGGCGCAGGAGCTGCAAGGCGACGACGCGCGGACCTGGATCGAAGCGGGTCGGCTGTTGGCCGAGCGGGGCGAAGTCCAATCCGCGGACAAAGCGTACGCCCGCGCCGCGCGGATCGGCGGCAACGAATTGAACCGTTTCCTGGAAGCAGGATGGTGGGTCGCGGGGCCGTATCCCGACGATTTCTTCGCGGAGTATCCGCCGGAGCTGGAGCCCGATCCGTCCCGCGCCGTCGACGGCGTGGACCGCATCGACAAGATCCCCTGGCGTTCCACGTCGGTCCATGCTCCCAGCGGCCAGATCCTCCTCGCGGACATGGTCGGTTCCAATTCGAGATCGTCCTATTACGCGCTCGCGCACGTGGCGGCCGAGCGGGATCGCACCGCGACGCTCCTCTTGCGCTCGGCGAGCGACCTGCGCGTCTGGATCAACGGCCGCCTCGCGCTCGGCAGCGTCGCCGCGTGGAAAATCCCGGCCGGCCAAATCGCGCACCTGCCGATTTCGCTCCGGGCCGGCACGAATCGCATCCTCATCAAAATCCTCTCGCGGAACCCCTGGTGCGAGTGCCAGTTCCACGACAACCCGAACCTCGTCGCGATGGAACTCGCGGGCCGGGGGCTGTGGACCGACGCCGCGGAGCAATGGGAGATCGCCGCGAGTCGGAGCGAACTGGAACCGTGGCGCGCGATGCAACGCGTGCAGTGTCTGTTGGCGGCCGGGCGAATGGACGAAGCTGATGCGGCCTTCGGGCGGCTCCAGGTGCGGATTGGGGAAACGATGCCGCCGGTGCAGCTCGTGCACGCGGGTCAGGCCTGTTTTCTTCCACCCGGCCGCGCCCCGATCGCCGAGCGGTTCGTCGAAGCGTTTCAGGGCCTGGTACGGCGCGAGTTTCCGTTCCACCTCGACGACGCCGATCGCTCCTTCTGGCTCGCGCACGGGTTGCTCCGCGCGAACCGGCTGGAGGAAGCGGAATCGACCCTGCGCGCGGCGATGAAGCTCGCGGATCGGCCCACCTACGCCCCGCTCCTGGCGACGATCCTCCACGCGCGAGGTCGGACGGACGAAGCCCGAACAACGTTCGGGGCCGCCGAATCCCGGTTCGCCGACCTGCTGAAAGGGCAACTCGATGCCGGCGCGGACTACGTGGGAGGGAATGGCGGCGATGCGCTGGTCCACCGCGCCCTCCTGAACGAAGCGTCGCTCGCGATCCACGGTCGGCTCCCCGATTTCGGCGACACCGAACGGACGCTCGTCGCCCGCGTTCGGGAGCGCCACCGGGCCCGGGTCTCGGCGATGGACCATTTCGCGATTCGCGAATCCGCCGCGCCCGACGATCCGCGTCCGCGGCTGGAGCACGGGCGACACCTCCTGAACGGGAAGCGCGCGAACGCGGCGGCCGCGGCCTTCGACAAGGCGATTGAACTGAGGCCGAACGATCCGCTGGTCCATTTCGAGCTCGGCCGCATCCTCGTGGAGTTGGGGGAGCGCGACGAGGCCGTCGGCGTCCTCGCGAAATCGCTCGAGTTGTCCCGGATGCAAGGTTCCGACTGGTTCCTGAACTCGCCGATCCACCGACAGGTCGTGCGGATGGGCGGCATCGACGATCAACTGGCGAAGTCCCTGACCAACGACCGCCAGCTCCGCATCGAGCGCGTCCATGCGCTGGGTCGGAATGGCCGGTGGGTCGAAGCCGCGCGGGAACTGGCGGCGGTGACGGCGCTCGAACCGCGGGATCACCTCTCGTGGCATTTCCGGTGTCTGGTCGCGACGCAGGCGGGCGACCGCGAGGGGTTTCTCGCGTCGGCGCGCGAACTCGCGGACCGCTTCGGGGACGATCGCAACGACGTGATCGCCCAGCGCGTGGCGACGGCGTGCCTGATCGCGCCCGACGGCGCCGACGCGCCCGCGCGGTTCGCCGAGCGGATCGCGAAGGTCGATCCGAATCTGATGCGGAAGGGCCTCTGGTTCGCCACCACGATCGCGATGGCGCGCTACCGCGCCGGCGAGTGGGACCGTGCGATCGAATCCGCGGAAGCGGTCGCGCACGTTACGGAATTCCCGGAGGCCGCCGCCTTGGCGGTCCGGGCGATGGCGCTGCATCGCAAGGGCCGCGCGGACGAGGCTCGAGCGGCCCTGCGCATCGCGCAAGAGGGGATGACGCGCTTCGCGCGGCCCGGATCGGGCGAAAAGCAAAGCGATTGGTACGGTTGGGTGGCCGCGAACGTCCTGATCACCGAGGCGGCCGCGCTGCTGCCTCCCGCCCCCGCGGAGGCCGGGAACGCCGGCAAGCCCGACAACGGGGATCGCGCCGCGCGGCGCGACCGTTCGGACCGCACGACGGTGCGTTTGGCGCTGGCGCGCCTGGCGATGGACGCCGGCCGGCGCGCCGAAGCCGAGACGGAGATTCGGGCGATCGTGGCCGAGCGCCGGACGATCCGGGACGAGGAACCGGACAACGCGGAGTACCGGAGCGAGCTTGCCGTCGCGCAGATCGACCTCGCACGTTGGCTCTTCGACGCGCGGCGGGTCGACGAAGGATTGGGAGCGCTGGCGGACGCGATGGGGAATTGGACGCCGAGCGACGCGGAACCGCGTGCCCAGCGTCGGGCGCGCGAGGCCGCGCTGCGGGATCTGTTTTCGGCATGCGATGCCGCGATGAACGCGCATCGACCGCGCGACGCGGTCCGCATCGGCGGCGCTTTGGCGACCTTCGCGAAGGAGCGCCGTCGGATCGCGAAGAATCCGGCGGCGTGGAGCGGCTGGATCGCGGAATCCGAGTATCGCCTGTCCCGGCTGTTCGCGTCGGCGGGGCTTTTCGAGGAGGCGGCGGCCAGTTCGGGCGTCGGCGATTGGCCCGGCTCCGACGATCCGTGGCCTCGGCTGCGCGTCGGCCAAATCGCGCGCTTGGTCGGTCGACCGGACGAGTTGGAGTCGCTCGCCAAGAACTTGTGGACCCGGCACGCCGACGGGACGCGGGCCGACGCGCGAGCCGCCGCGATCGTGGCGAACACCGTCGTCCCGCCCGCGATCGCCGATCTCGAGGAGCTTGTGCGGGTCGCGCGCCGCGCGGCCGAGGGCGCGCCGGACGACGATGAACGCTGGCTCTGGGTCGCCGCCGCGGAGCTACGGGCGGGCCGACACCAGATCGCCCTCGATCTCGCCGATCATCCCGCGCGGCGGACGTTCCCCCGCGCCGTTCCGATCGCGGCGATGGCGCGGCACCGGCTCGGACACGCCGAAGCCGCGCGCGAACGGCTCGCTCAAGCCCGCGAATACCTCGCGAGTCGCATCCGAGCGAGCGCGACCGCCCGACGCTTCGCACCGAACGCGGATTGGGAAACGGTCCTGGATTGCACCCTGCTGACGCGCGAAGCCCACGAGATGATCCACGGTCGACCGCCGCCGTCCGACCCGTTGGATCGCTTGCTTCGCGGCCGAGCATGGCTGGCCCTGGGCGACGCCGGGCTCGCGGAGCGGGAACTCAAGGACGGCCCCGAACGCACGGACGATCCCGTCGCACTGTTCGCCTGGAGCCGGATTCGGAGCGATCAAGATCGCTCGAACGAGGCTTCGCAACTGCGGGAACGGGCGCGGCGCCTGGCAGAGACTCGCCTCGCGTCGCAGCCGGGGGACTTCGTGGCCGCGGATGCTTTGGCGGCGATACTGATTGATCGGCTCGAACCGACATGGACGGTGTTGACGCCGGTGTCGCTGGCGTCGGAGGCCGGCGCGACGCTCGCGACGCAATCGGACGGTTCCGTGCTTGCCGGTGGCCGCAACCCGCCGACGGACGTTTACCGGTTCGAAGCCGAATTCGAAGGACCGATTCGAGCCATTCGGCTCGAAGCGATCCCGGATGCGGGGTTTCCCGGCGGCGGAAGCGGTCGCGGCGGCAATTTCATCCTCAGCGATTTCCGCGCGACGGTTTTGGACCGGCCCGTCGTCTGGACCGGCGCCACCGCCGATTTTAGCCAGACATCGTTTACCAATCCCCGCCAACACTATCCGGTGGCGCACGCGATCGACGACGACCCCTCCAGCGGCTGGGCGGTGTTCCCGAAAGCCAACGAACCGCACGCCGCGATCTTCACCTCGCGGGCGCCGGTCGGTGCGACGGGTCGCCAGCGCATCGCGATCCGGTTGGCGTTCGAGAATCGGCACTGGACGCGCCACGCCCTCGGTCGATTTCGGATTTCCGTCTCGTCCCGGGCCGATCCCGCCGACGATGTGCGGCTGGCGAACGCGACGGAGTCGATCGCGGCGCGGATCGCGCTGCTCGAACGGGCCGCCGGCGAGCCGAAGCCCGGCCGCGCGACGACCGCGACCGTCGACGACTGGCTCGCCTCGGCCATTCTCCACGCGGAGGCGAACGACGATCTCGAGGCGCGGCGTGCGCTGGCGCGGGCGGCCGAAGCGCTCCCGGTATCGCCGCATCGCGACCGCTTCCAGCCGCTGATTCGGGAAGCGCTCCAACTGGCGGACAGCCGGTGGCCGGAGGCGGTCCAATTGCGCGTCGCGTTCACGGGGTCGCCGCCGGCCGATTGGCTCGCCGCGATCGCGCGCAACCCGAGCGATGCCGGCGCCCAACAACGGCTGGCGCACTGGTACGCCGATCGCGGGCGGTGGCCCGAGGCCGTCGCCGCCTATTCGTCGGCCTTCGAGGCCGCGCCGGACACCTTCACCGGCATGAAGATCGCCGTCCTGCTGCGCCTTCTCGACGACGACAAACGCTTCCGCAGTCATCGCGACAAACTCCTCGCGCGATGGGGCGAAACGACCAACCGGTACGAAGCGGATCACGTGCTGAAGAGCGTCTGCGTCGCGCCGATCGACGGATTGGACCTCGGACGGCTCCAGGCCCTCGCGAAGGCGGCGACCGCCGGCGAGGAGACTCAGGATTGGTACGAATTCATGTTGATCTCGCGGGCGCTGTTGGAATATCGATCGCGGAAGATCCCGGAGGCGCGGGCGACGGCCGAACGCATCCGGCGGATCGCGGTGCGATCGATCGGCGACCCGAATCCGGTCGTGGCGACCGCGCGGGCGATCGAGGCGCTCGGCCTCGTCCAATCCGGCGATTCGAAGGGCGCTCGGTCGGCCCTGGACGAACTGCGGCCACGGCTGGCGAGTTACGTGCCCGGATTCGATTCGAATCAATGGCACGATTGGCTGGTGGCCGAACTGCTGCGCCGCGAAGCGGAATCCGATGGAAATCGCAAACGCGCCGCGAAACCGTAGCGGCCGTCGGAACCGATCCGAAAAGTTCGGGAGAACTCATGCGGGCCATCGCCGTCCTCTTCGCGTTCGCGTCGTCCGTCGCCGGGGCGGACCGGCCGCCGAACATCGTGCTGATCGTCGCGGACGACCTCGGCTACGCCGACCTCGGCTGCACCGGCGCGAAGGACATCCGCACGCCGAACCTCGACCGCCTCGCGAAGGAAGGGACGCGCTTCACCAACTTCAACGTCGCCCAGCCGGTCTGCACCGCGTCCCGCGCGGCGCTCATGTCCGGCTGCTACCCGAACCGCATCGGACTGGCCGGCGCGCTCAACCACACGAGCGCCGTCGGCATCCACCCGAGCGAAACCCTCCTGCCGGAATACCTGAAAACCAAGGGCTACGCGACCGCCTGCTTCGGCAAGTGGCACCTCGGTACCCGCCCCGCGTTCGACCCCACCAAACACGGCTTCGAGACCTGGCTCGGCCTTCCGTACTCGAACGACAACGGACCGCTGCACCCCGTCGTCCGCGACATCCCCGCCCTGCCCCTCATCGAGAACGGCAAGACCGTCGAACTCGACCCCGACCAATCGCAGTTCACCAAGCGCTTCACGGAGAACGCCACCGCGTTCATCGCCGCGAACAAAGCGAAGCCGTTCTTCCTCTACCTGCCGCACGTCATGCCGCACGTGCCGATCTTCGCGTCGAAGGAGTTCCGCGGCCGCTCGAAGCGCGGCCTCTACGGCGACGTGGTGGAGGAACTCGATTGGTCCGTCGGCAAAGTGATGAAGTCGCTGAAGGACCACGGCATCGACGAGCAAACTCTGGTGTTGTTCCTCTCCGACAACGGACCGTTCCTGAGCTACGGCAGCCACGCCGGCAACGCGGCGCCGTTCCGGGAGGGGAAGCTCACGACCTTCGAGGGCGGCGTGCGCGTGCCGCTGCTCGCGCGCTGGCCGGGCCATGTGCCGGCGGACGTTGTGTCGAAGGCCTTCGTCACCGGACTCGATCTCTTACCGAGCCTCGTTTCCCTCGCGGGAATCGCGAAGCTCGACCGCCCCATCGACGGACTCGATCTGTCCGAAACCATCCTGGGGAAAGCCGGAGCGAAGGAGCGCGAGACGTTCGCCTACTATTCCGGCTCGGAGCTGCACGCGGTCCGCTTCGGTCGCTGGAAGCTGCACCTCGCGCACGACTATCTCACCGTGAACGGCCCGCCGGGCCGCGACGGCAAACCGGCGAACTACGCGGCGATGAAACCGCTCGCCATTGAGGAGTCCGGCATCCGCGGCATCGCCAGCCGGCACGGGTACAAGGTCGAGCGGATCGCGCAATCGCTCTTCGACCTCGACGCCGATCCGGGGGAAACCCAGGACGTATCGGCCGCGAATCCCGCGGTCGCGAGACGGCTGCTCGTCCTCGCTGAATCGCATCGTGCCGATCTCGGCGACGCGATTGCGAAGCGAGCGGGAACGGGGCTTCGCGAAGTCGGCCGCGACCCCGCGAAGTGACGGCGGTCGATTCGTACAACGTCTTCATGCCCCTACTACATCTGCGAAATGGACGGGTGATCGACCCGTCGCAAGGCCTCGACGAAGTCGCCGACCTCTGGATCGACGACATCCACATTGGCGGCCTCGGCGCGCCGCCGCGCGCGGCCGACCGCGTGCTCGATTGCGCCGGGCTGATCGTCTCGCCGGGCCTCATCGACATGCACGTCCACCTGCGCGAGCCGGGCCGCGAGGAGGACGAGACGATCGTCACCGGCACGGCGAGCGCCATCGCCGGCGGCGTCACGTCGGTCGCGTGCATGCCGAACACCGAGCCGCCGCTCGACACGCGCGACGCGGCCGAGTTCGTCATCCTCCAGGCCAAGCGGGCCGGGAACTGCAACGTCTTCCCGATCGGCGCCGTCACGAAGGGCCGCGAAGGGAAGGAACTGGCCGAGATCGGCAAGCTCGTCGACGGCGGCGCCGTCGCCTTCACCGACGACGGCGCGCCGGTGTTCAACGCCGAGATCATGCGCCGGGCGCTCGAATACTCGAAGATGTTCGACAAGGCGATCCTCGTCCACGCCGAGATCCTGGAACTGACGCAGGGCGGCGTCATGAACGAGGGCGAGGTCTCGCTCCGGCTCGGTCTGCGCGGCATGCCCGGCGTCGCCGAGGATATCATGATCGCCCGCGACATCATGCTCGCGGAGCTGACGGGCGGGAAGGTCCACATCCTGCACGTCTCGACCGCCGGCGGCGTCGATCTCCTTCGACAAGGAGTTCGCAAAGGCATCCATTGCTCCGGCGAGGCCTGCCCGCACCACTTCATCCTCACCGACAAGGAACTGGAGCGGTTCGACAGCAACTACAAGATGTCCCCGCCGTTGCGGACGCAACGGGACATCGACGCGATCCTCGAAGGCCTCCGCGACGGCACGCTTTCCGTGCTGGCGACCGACCACGCGCCGCACGCCCCGGAGAAGAAGGCGAAGGAACTCGACCAGACGCCCAACGGCATCGTCGGTCTTGAGACGTTCCTGCCCTTGTGCGTCACGCACCTCGTCGAGAAGGGCATACTCACCTGGCCGCAGATGATCGAGAAGATGACGATCAATCCCGCGAAGATCCTCGGCATCCCGCGAGGGACATTGCAGGTCGGTCAGAAAGCCGACGTGACGGTGATCGATCCGAAGGCGCAGTGGACGATCGACGTGAACGCGATGAAGACGAAGAGCCGGAACAGCCCCTTCCACGGCTGGCCGGTAACGGGCCGAGCGGTGGCGACGATCGTGCGGGGGGTCGTGAAGATGAGCCGGATGGGTTAGAATGGCGTGTCGTCGGAGGGAAAGCGATGCCGTCGCCGTTTCCGG
>CAYVRB010000016.1:0-26754 GCA_964453375.1 uncultured Alcaligenaceae bacterium | reverse complement strand
GTGTGGCCGGACTTTCACGCGCGCGTAATCGCATCGATGGCGTCGGAGCTGGGACGACAAATCCGCCCTCGTTATTTCGTTCGGATCGAGGAGCAAGTCTATTTGCACGAACGATCGGCCGAAGAGCGCGCCCCGCTCGGGCGCCCCGATGTCGGCATCCATTCCCCGGTAAATCCCATCGACGAATTCCCAGTGTCGTCGACATCGACTGCGCCCTTGACGGTCTTCATTCCGGCCGCCGTCGATGAGTTGACGATTCGGCATCTCGAAATTCTCGACACCGCCAATCGGTCGCTCGTCACGGCCATCGAGGTGCTCAGCCCGTCCAACAAGCGATCGGGTTCCGATCGAGACTTGTATTGGTCCAAAGTGCATCAATTGCTGCGATCGCGATCGCATTTCGTCGAGCTGGATCTCCTCCGCGGCGGACCGCGAATGCCTTGGAACGGAATTCCGAAATGCGATTATTGCGCGATCGTCAGCCGTGCGGACCGACGGCCCGAAGTCGATTGCTGGCCCATCATGCTCCGCGACCCGTTGCCGATCTTGAACATTCCGCTGGCCTCCGGCGACAAGGACGCGACGGTCGATCTTCAGAAACTCGTGAGGCAAGTCCACGCCGAATCCGCCTATGAACTCTCGATTTATTCCGGCACGCCGACGCCTCGGCTGGTGCCCGAAGATGAAGCGTGGGCGAAGTCGCTCCTGGTCGGCGCGGGGTACGCGGCCTGATATTCGGGTTGTGCCGGTCGAACCGGTCGGCGCGGCGGAGTGGATCGGACGCCGTGCCGTCGGCCCCGGTCGGCCCGACCGGCGCGTTTTCCCGAATGCGGGCCAACCGGAACCGCCGAACATTCGTCTTAACTACAACGGAAATACCGCTCCCGAACGAGGTCGCCGATGCCGTTCCGCCTCTTTTCCCGTGGAAAGTCGTCCAAAACCGTTCCCCCGCGCGCCCGCCTGTCGGCCGAACAGCTCGAAGGCCGCGAGATGCCGGCGGTGACGCTCGCCTCGATCGCGGACAACACCTTCGCGAACAACAAGCCGCTGTTCGTGCCGGTGTCGAACACCGCGACGGTCAACGGCACGACGACCTTCACCGCGAGCAGCGCCAACGCCGGCATCAACGTCAGCGTGCTACCCGCTGGCCAGACGCTCAAACTCGACGTCAGCGGCGTGGACAACACCGGCGCCGCCTTCACCGGCAGCATCACGATCCGGCTCTTCGCCGACGCCGCGCCCCTCGCCGTCCAGCGCATCGTCAGCCTCGCGAACTCCGGCTTCTACGACGGCAAGACCTTCTTCCGCACCCAGGACAATTTCGTCATCCAAGGCGGCTCGTCCAACAACACCGCCTCCGACCCCGGCACCCAGCCGAACCTCGTCGACGAGTACAACGCCGAATTCACCTTCAACAGCCGCGGGATGGTCGCCTTCGCCAACGCCGTCGACGACGCGAACGGCACGCAGTTCTTCGTCACCGACATCGACCAGCCGCTCGCCACGCGCCCGCAGTTCCTGAACTTCAATCACACGATCTTCGGCCAGCTCACCAGCGGCTTCGACGTGTTCGAGAAGATCATCCAGGGCACCGTGAAGTCCGGCACGACCGACCAGGCGCAGAACCCGGCCGTCATCACCGACGCCACGATCATCACCGACAACGCCAACGGCGTGCTCAAGATCACCACCACGGGCGGATTCACGGGCAACTCGGACATCACCGTGAACGCCGTCGACGGCGACAACGTCTCGAAGGAAATCAAGTTCCGCGCCACCGCCGCCCTCGACCCGTCCGACGACCGGCCGTTCCTGAACCCGATCCCGGCCATCACCGTCGAATCCGGCTCCTCGAAGATCGTCGCGCTGCCGCTGGTCAACCTCGACGGCGACAACGCCAACCTCACCTACCGCGTCGGCGTGCCCGGCAACCTCTTCGGCACCCCCGCCAACGTCTCCGCGAGCGTCAACGCCGCCACCGGCGAACTCACCGTGACGGCCAACGCCGGCTTCACCGGCACCGTCCAGCTCCTCGTCGGCGTCCGCGACAACACCGACCGCGTCGGCTCCCTCGGCAGCGCCCAGAACTTCGACACCGAAGTCGTCACCGTCACCGTCGTCGCGCAAGGCCCCACCGCCGTCCTCCTCGGCGCCTCGCGCACCACCGTGCAGACCAATCGCAGCGTCCTCCTCACCGCCACCGTCTCGGGCATGAACAGCGCGAGCGGTCAGGTGCGCTTCCTGGACGGTACCACCGAACTCGGCTCCGTCCGAGTCCTCGACGGCCGCGCCCTGCTCTCCACCACGTTCGCCACGGCGTCCACGCACTCCATCACCGCCGAGTTCACCCCGACCGGAAGCAGCACGCCCACGACCTCGAACACCGTCTCGATCATCGTCGCCACCGGCGCCGGGCCGGAGCAGATCACGGCCGCGTCGATCCCGTTCGGGAGCATTCCGGTCGTCATCGCCAAGAACGCCGACGGCACCCAGCGATTCGCGACGCAGGCCTTCGAAGTGAGCTTCACCGGCGGCGTCCGCGTCGCGGTCGCCGACGTCACCGGCGACGGCCAGCGCGACGTCATCGCCGTGCCCGCCTTCGGCGGCGGACCCTTCATCCGCGTCTACGACGGCGTCGACGGCGCCCTCCTCCGCACGGTCCCCATCTTCGAGAACACCTTCCGCGGCGGCCTCTACGTCGACGTCAAGGACGCCCTCGGCACCGGCTACGCGCAAATCCTCGTCGGCGCCGGCTTCACCGGCGGGCCGCGCGTCAGCCTCTACGACTTCGTCCAGGACAAGGTCGTCCTCAACTACTTCGCCTACGATTCCGCCCTCCGCGGCGGCGTCGCCGTCTTCCTCTCCGACCTCCGCGGCGGAGAACAGTTCCAAATCCTGACCACGTCGGGCACCAACGGCGCCCCCGCCGTCAGCGTCTTCAACCCCCGCCGCTCCGACGGTTTCCCGATCCCGAACACCCTCGGCTCCTTCTTCGCGGGCGCGGAATCGGATCGCGCCGGCCGCCGCGTCGGCGCCGGCGCCCTCGGCACCGACGGCAACCGCCGAATCCAGGTCTTCGCCTTCGACGACAACGCCACGACGGCGCTCGCCGAGTTCGATCCGGTGCAACAGGGGATTTTCCCGGCGACGTGATCGACCAACGGTATCGGACGGGCCTCCGCGAATCCCGCGCGGGATTCGCGGAGGCCTCCGTCATTCGCGGACGAGGTACAGGCCGCGGCCGCAATTCGAGCAGACGACGAACTTGCCGGCTTCCAATTCGAAGAACCGCGACTCGCCGATCACCGACCGGCACTGCCCGCAAACGGTCGCCTTCACGCCGGCGAGGCCGTCCGGGCCGTGCGCCTTGATGAGCCGCTCGTACTGGTCGCGCATGTCGGCCGGCAGTTCCGCGTCCCGCTTCGCCAACTCCGCCTCCGAGAGCGAGCGGTCCTCCAGCATCCGCTCCAGCCGTTCCTTCGCGTCGATCTGATACTGTGCGAACTCGGCTTGGGCGTCCTTCCACTTCTTCTCGACGTTCGGCAGGTTCGCGGTCCGCTCCTCGATCTGGGTCATCGCGTCGAGTATCGAATCCTCGAGCTGCCCCTTCTTCGCGTTGGCCTGTTCCGTCTCGTGCTTGACCGCCTCCATCTCCTTCATGGTGGTCACGGTCATCGCCTTCGTGCCGAGCTTGTCGAGATTCAATTCGACGACCTTGAGCGATCCCTCGTCCTCCTTCTGGCGGAGCTTGAGTCGCTTGATGGTGTCGTAGGCGTCCTTGTGCTCCTGCTCCTCGGCGGCAAGGCGGGCCTGCTGCGCCTTGAGGACGCGCGGGCCGCGGTCGATCTCCTCCTTGAGGTCGCGGAGGTGCCGGCGGAGGCGGTGGCATTCGCGCAGGATGGACGGGATATCGATGGGCATCGCGGTGCGGCTCCGGCGTCGTTTCCGACGATTTTACGGGGCCGACCGCGAAAGCCCAACGGCATCCGCGCGGGTCAGTTGGACAAGTCGAGGGCGATCTCGTTCGCGCCGTCCTTGATTTCGACGACGAGCGGCGTCGTGGCGGCCTTCGTGTACTTCTCCGGCACCGGGGACTTGGCGGGCTTCTCGCCGTCGTAGTAGCCGCGGCCGGTCTTCGCGACCGTCACCTTGTATTTGCCGGCGGGGATGCCGTCGAACTTCTCGTAGGTGCTGACGGCGAACGATCCATCCGCGCCGGTGAGGCCGTCGGCGTAGGCGACCTTGAACCCCTTGGGCGCCTCCTGCTGCGCGAAGGAGACCGTCACGCCGGCGAGCGGCTTCCCGTCGAGCGTGAGCTTCCCCTTCAACGAATGCAACGGCTGCTTCTTGACGACGACGCCGGCCTCGTTCACCTCCGGCAGCTTCAGGTTTTCCGGAAGGATGCCGTCCATCATGATGTTCGCGATCACCGGGCCGTCCGGCTTCATGGTGATCCAGACGAGGTGGTCGAACTCGCCGTACTCGGTGCCGCGGAGCCGGCTGCCGCCGCCGGTGGTCGCGAGCTGGTAGTAGTTCATGCCGTTGCGGACGTACTTCTGGTAGCGGTGCACGTGGCCGCAGAAGACGGTGTAGTTGCGGCCGGCGAGCAGTTTCTCGACGGCGAGCCAGCCGTTGGCGTCCGGGTCCTTCTCGGCCCAGAGCGGCTTGTGGAGGAAGACCATCGTCCAGCGGACGTTCTTGTTCTCGTCGAGCGCCTTGGCGACGGCGGCGGCTTGCTCGGCCGTCACCATCGAGGCCTTGCCGTCCTCGCTGTTGATGTTCAGGAACAGGGTGTCGCGGTAGACGAAGTGGTAGTAGCTCTTGCCGTAGCGCCCGCCCCAGTAGTCGATGAGTTGTTTGTTGGCGAGGTCGTGGTTGCCGGGGACGTAGAAGAAGGGCATCTCGAGCTTGCGCACGTAGCCGTCGAACTCGTCCCATTGCTTTGTGTACTCTTCCTCCTTGATCGTGTAGCCCTCGATCAGATCGCCGACGGACATGACGAAGTCGGGCTGGAGCAGGTTGATCTGGTGCACGGCCTTCGAGAAGATGTTGGCGCGGTGGCCGCCGGTGCGGTCGGAAACGACGACGAACTGGAACTGCTTGTCGGACGGCGGCGCCTTGAGGTGCGTCCAAGGGTTCTTCTCGGCGCCGGCGATCTGGAAGGCAGCCGGGGAACTTGGTGTGCCGTCGGCCGGGAGCTTGGTGGAGAAGGCGACGGCGGCGGCGAGCGAACCGACCGCGAGCGCGGCAAGGAGGAGGCGGTTCATGGGAGGCATCCGAAGGCGGGGAGGATCGGCTGGGTCAAAATGTAACCGGCCGGCGAGGTCTTGGAAAGACCCGCCGGCCGGTTTCGCGTTTTCTCCGCGGGAACGACTTACTGGTCGAGCGGCACCGACTCGCCACCGTTGCGGGAGATGAAGGCGGCCATGATCGGCCCGGTGATCGTTTCCTTCATGAAGCTGACGGAGCCATCGCACCGCAGGGCGTTGGCGCCGCCGGAGTGGAACGAGTAGGGCGCGGCGTGATTGACGGCGTTCACCACTTGGCAGCCGGCGGTGGCGTCCGCGGAGTTGCCGGCGGCGTTCACGAGGTAGCCGCGCAGGTACGTGACGCCGTTCTGATCGGCCCACGAACCGCGCACGATCTGGGACGGATCGCCGACGCCCGACGTCGGTGTCACGGGCGGCGGGCTGATGGCGGCGTAAGCGGTGAGGCTGCCGGGCGTGGCCGCGATCCCCTTGCCGCGGACGTACATGTGCAGGCCGCGGGCGGCGATTTCGGAGAAGAACAGCGTGTTGCTGGTACCGTCCGTGATCGCGACGAGCGGGTTTCCGACGTTCGCGCCGATCGGCGGGTTCAGATTGATGCTGAGCGCGCCGGAAAGCTGCGCGGCGGAATTGGTGATCCCGTTGTACGGGTTGCCGCCGCAGCGGGCCGTATTGAGGAGCAGGTCTTCATGGTATCCGCGGAACGGCCAGTAGTCGGTGCGGGAATAGCGGTGGCCGGTCGGGAAGCCGTAGCTGGTCATGATCGCGTCGTAGTTCGCGAGTTCCAGGAAGTTTGGCACGGAGGGGCAGACGAAGACCTTGACGGTCGTCATCCCGGCCGTGTTGACCGAACCCGGCGCCGGCGGCGGCAGATTCAGCGGGTCGAGGATCGAAATGTCCGTGCGGATCTGGTTCTTGAGCGGCCCCTGCTCGATGAAGTCGGCGATTTGCACGAGCGCCGTCCAGCCTTGGCGTTGATCGCCGTACGGGTTCGCCGTGCGGGGATTCGCCGGGAAGTTGTAGCCCCACGTCGGCAGTTTGCCGTTGGTGCTCTCGAAGTTGTGGAGCGCCAGCCCCATCTGCTTCAGGTTGTTCGTGCAGGTCGAGCGGGCGGCCGCTTCACGAACCTTTTGCACGGCGGGCAGCAGTAGCCCGATCAGGATCGCGATGATCGCGATGACGACGAGGAGTTCGATCAGCGTGAACCCCGCGCGCGGACGAAGTCGTGACATGGAATCCTCCGAAGGGATATCGACGGCCAAAAAGGATGGAAAATGGCAATCGGCGCGTCGGCGAGCATCCCTAACCCACGATTATGACGAAACGAAGTAGGCAAAGCATCCCAAATCTTTACGGATTTCATCAAATTTCCATTTCTCCCAAACGAACCCCGTTTTTGCCGCCTTGTTTCCGATCCGACCGATTGCGAAATGATGAAGACCCTCCGCCCGCACAACCGATACCGTTTGACATCGGAACCCGGAGGCGGCCATGACGAGCCACGATGTCCTTGCACCCACCGCCGAATTGGATGCCCTTCGCCAGCAACTCCTGCAAGCCCAGCGATTGAGCAGTGTGGGCGAACTGGCGTCCGGTGTCGCGCACGAATTTAATAACATTCTAACGACAATACTCAACTACGCCAAAATGGGACTCCGCGGCCAAGATCCCGCCGCCCAAACCCAAGCGTTCGAGCGCATCATCCGCGGCGGTCAACGCGCCGCGACCATCGTCAACAGCATGCTCGGCTTCGCCCGGAACAACTCGACTCTTCGCGAACAAACCGATCTTGTCAAGCTGATCGAGGATGTGCTCGTCCTGACGGACAAGGATCTCTCCAAACACCGCGTGCAGGTTGAGAAGCGGTTTCACGGCCGGCCGACCGCGCTCGTCGTCCCGGGCCAGATCGAACAAATTCTCGTGAACCTCATCCTCAACGCCCGGCAGGCGATGCCCAACGGCGGACGGTTGCGGATCGAAACGCGGGAGTTGGCCGACGGCGAGACGTCCGAGATCAAGATCGCCGACACCGGCCTCGGCATCGCGCCCGAAAACCTCCGCCAAATCTTCGAGCCGTTCTTCACCACCAAACTGCCCGACGAGTACGGGCGCGGCGGCACCGGCCTCGGCCTGAGCGTCTGCCGGCAGATCATCGAACAACATCAGGGCCGCATCCGCGTCGAAAGCGTCGTCGGCAAAGGTTCGACCTTCACCCTCAAGCTGCCCAAGAAGCGCGTCGAAGAACTGTGATTCAACGGCACTCGTTCGAGCGCGTGCGAATGCGCGAGAGGATCTTCTGCTCGTAGGCGTAATCCCGGCCGGCGGGAATCCAGTTCCGCTCGGCGGAGGATTCGACGCCGACGACGTCGAAGCGCCGATCGACCGTCGGCGCCTCGTGGAACACGGCCGCGCCGCCGAGGGCGCGCATCGGTTGTTCCTGATCGAGCAATTCCCGCCAGACTTCCACGTAGACGCGATAGCCGCCGCGATCGCCGGCGTTGATCCAGACCTTCGCGCTGTTGCGAACCGTCTGCGCCGTGGCGATGAGCCGTTCGCGCTTGTCCGGCGAACCCGATTTCCACGGCTGTTCGTAGCCCGGCGCGATGCGCGGCACCGATTCCAGATAGCCCGCGTACCGCGACGGCGGCTTCAATTCGAAATCGTCGTCCAGCACGTCGATCACGTGTTCCCAGAGCTTCGCGTAACTGTTCGCGTCGGGCGTCACGGGCGCGATCAAGGCCGGATTCTCCTCCACCGTTCGCACGGTGAGGGGGTTGTCCAGCGGCGGCACCGTCGCGCAACCGGCCGCGAGCAACGCGCCGAGTCCCAAGAGTCGCACCATGTTCGCCTCCGGACGGAACCGTCCACCGGGCGCGGATATGCCGTCCCCGCGCCGTCCTGTCAATCGCGCGCCGCCGGCGCCGCGTCCGCAAACTCGCCTATCCAGCGGGTCCGCCGATCGGTTAGCTTTCCCCCGGAGTCATCCGCGGCAGGGACGTCGCCCGTGTTCAGTCTCGTATTGCCCGCGTACAACGCCGGACGCACGATCGAAGCGACCCGGCACGCGCTGGTCGAATTCCTGGACGGCCGACCGGACCCGTGGGACGCGGTGATCGTGCTCGACGGCTGCACCGACGACACGGCCCGACGATTGGCGGCGCTGCCCCACGATCCACGCCTCCGCGTGCTGGCCTACGCGCCGAATCGCGGCAAGGGGTACGCCGTCCGCACCGGACTCCTGGCGGCGCGCGGCGACTTCCGCCTCTTCACCGATATCGACCTGGCCTACGGCTTCGACGACATCCTCCGCCTCGCGGAAGCGCTCCGCGACGGCGCCGACGCCGCGATCGCCTCCCGCACGCACCCCGACAGCGAATTGATCGTGCCGCCGCGCCTCCTCGGCTACGCGCGACGGCGCCACGTCCAAAGCGCGGTCTTCGGCTGGATCGCCCGCCGAATCCTGCCGATCCGCCAGACCGATACGCAGGCCGGATTGAAGGGATTCCGCGCCGACGTCGTCGAGCAGATACTGCCGCGCACCGATTGCGACGGGTTCGGCTTCGATTGCGAATTGCTGCTGGCGTTGGACCGCGCCGGCATCCCGGTCGCCGAAGTGCCGGTGCGCGTCCGTTGTCAGGATCGCGCGAGCACGACCGGCCTGCGCTCGGCGCTCGCGATGCTCCTCGAGCTGCGGCGCATCCGCCGCGCCTGGAGCCGCAAGATCGTGCCGCCGCTCGTCCACGCGGCGCGCGAGCCGATCTACGCGCGGGAAGCCGCCTGATGAGCGATCGCCGACTGCTCACGACGGCGGACGATTTCGGCATCGGGCCGGAGACCTCGCGCGGCATCCTCGACCTCGCCGAACGCGGCCTCGTCCGCTCGACGGTCCTCCTCGTCAACTCCCCCTTCGCGCGCGACGGCGTGCGCCAGTGGCGACGCCGCGGGCGACCGGTCGAACTCGGCTGGCACCCCTGCCTCACGCTCGACGCGCCCATCGCGCCGCCCGCGACGATTCCGTCGCTCGTCGATCACCGGGGCCGGTTCCATCCGCTCGGCCGATTCCTGCGCCGGCTCCTGCAGGGCCGCCTCGTCGAAGACGAAATCGAATCGGAGCTCTCCGCCCAGTACGTGCGCTTCCTGGAACTGACGGAGACGCTGCCGCGTAACGTGAACGGCCACCATCACGTGCATGTCTTCGGACCGGTCCGGCGGGCGCTCGCGCGCGTCCTCCACGGCCAGGCGCCGGCGCCGTTCGTGCGCCGCGTGATCGAGCGGCGCGCGGCGCTGCTCGGCGTGCGCGGCGGTCGGCTGAAGCGATTCGCCCTGACGCGTTTCGGCGCGAACGGATCGCGGGAATTCCCCGGCAACGACGAATTGATCGGCATCACCGATCCGCCCTTCGTCCGCAATCCCCGATTCTTCGTCGAGTGGCTGGCGCGCAGCCGCGGACGCGATGTGGAATTGACCTGCCATCCCGGACACTTGGATCGCACCTTGATCGGCCGGGACGGCAGCCTCGACGACGGGCGGATCCATCGCCGCTCGCTGGAATTTCAATGGCTCTGCGATCCATCGTTCGAGCGCGCGGTGTGCGACGCCCGGTTCCGCTTGACGGATGCGGAACGGCTCGCGTGCGGCGCCGCGATCGGCGAACCGCTGCCGTCGCTGGCGTGAGAGATCGGCACATTCTCGAAACTTCGCGTTTGAGTTCCTCGCGCCCACGGCGGTAAGATGTCGGCGATGACCGACCCCGTTCCGCCGAACGCCGACGAGACCACCGAATTGATCCGCCGCGCCGTGGCCGGGGATCGCGGCGCGTGGAGCGCGATCGTGGGCGAGCACGGCCCGCGATTGAAGCGGATCGTGCGCCTGCGGCTGGACCCCCGGCTCGCCGGCGTCGTCGACCCTTCGGACGTCTTGCAAGACGCCTACAAGCTCGTCCTCGACCGGCTGCCGCAATACCTCGAACAGCCGCGCATCGCCTTCTTCCTCTGGTTGCGCTACCTCGTCGGCGACGCGCTGTCGCGCGTCCATCGCCGGCAATTGCGTGTCAAGAAGCGCCGGCCGGCGAACGGCGTGCTGCCCTTCCCGGAGGCGTCGTCGGTGAACCTCGCGGGCCTGCTCGTCGGTCGGGAGAAATCGCCGGAATCCGAGGCGATCCGCGAGGAGCGCCGCCGGCGCGTCGTCGAAGCGCTGGACGCGCTGCCGATCGACGATCGCGAAGTCCTGGTGCTCCGCCACTTCGAACAACTGACGGCGCAGGAGACGTCCGCGGTGTTGGGCATCACCGAGGCCGCCGCGCGCAAGCGCTACCTGCGCGCGCTCGAACGGATCACGAACCTCCTCAAGGGGATCGAGGAGGATCGGGAGGTCGCGTCATGACGCCGGACGAACCGCCGGACGACGACGCGATCCTGGACGGCATCGTGGAGGAATTGCTCGCGAGCGCGCGCGGCGGCGCGGCGCCGAACGTCGAGGCGATGGCGGCGCGGCATCCGCGCCTGGCGGATCGCATCCGCCGCCTGGTGCCGGCGCTCTTCGCGATGGAGCGCGCCGCCGCCCCGGACCGCGACGGCGCGGCGCACCTGCCGAACCGGCTCGGCGAATTCCGCATCGTGCGCTTCCTCGGCGGCGGCTCGATGGGCATGGTCTACGAGGCGGTCCGCGAGACCGAAGGGGCGTCGCCCGACCGACGCTACGCGGTGAAGATCCTGCTGCCCGGCCGCACCCGCCACGACCTCGACCGGTTCCGGCAGGAAGCCTCGTCGACCGATCGCCTGCGGCATCCGAACATCGTGCCGATCCACGGCATCTTCGAGTCGAACGGCCTGCACTACCTCGTGATGGATCTCATCCGGGGCGAAGGGGCGAACCGCACGATCGCGGAGCTGCGCGCCCGCCGGGACGCGGACCCGCCTTCGCCGTCGCCCCCGATGACGCACGATTCCTTCTTCGGCATCCCCGAATCGAGCGTCCGCGAACCGGATCAACCGTCGATCGCCGACCGCCTCGCGGACGCCCCCGCGCCCGAAGCGCATCGCCTCATGGCGCGGATCGCGCTGCAGGTCGCCGACGCCCTCGCGCACGCGCACCGCCACGGGGTCGTCCACCGCGACGTGAAGCCCTCGAACATCCTTCTCGACCGGAACCTGAAGGCGTGGATCGCCGACTTCGGCCTCGCGAAGGTCGACCGCGCCGACAATCTCACGCGCCGCGGCGAAGTCGTCGGCACCCTGCGCTACCTCGCGCCGGAACGCTTTCGCGGCGATTCGCGGCCGGCGTGCGACATCTACGGACTCGGCGTGACGCTCTACGAACTGCTGACGCTGCGGCCGGCGTTCCCGCAGGCCGATCTGCCGGAACTCCAGCACGCGGTGCTGTTCCAAGCGCCGCCGCCGCCGCGCATCGTCGATCCGAATATTCCCCGCGAACTCGAGACGATCGTCCTGCGCGCGATCGAGCGCGAACCGCGCCGGCGCTATCCGTCGATGGAGGCGTTCCGCGACGATCTCCAGCGATTCCTCGACGGCCTGCCGCCGCTCGCCCGGCGCCCGTCGCCGCGCGTTCAACTCCAGAACTGGCTCCGCACCAATCCCGCCCTGGCGGCGGCCTGCGCGCTCATCCTCGTCGGCACGCTGGCCGCGACCGCGATCTTCGCGCGGCAGAACTGGCGCCTCGCCGCCGCGCTCGCGGACTCCGAATCGCGGATCGCGCTGGCGCGACGGAACCAATTGGACGCGATGCTCCAACAGGCCGGCGCCCGCGTTCGCGGACGTGGGATCGGCCGCCGCTACGAGACGCTGGAACTGCTGGACGCGGCGGATCGCTTCGCGCGGGAAATCGGCCGGCGCGCCGCGATCGACGCGGAACTGCGCGATCTCACGATCGCGGCGCTCGCCGCGCCGGACCTGCAAGCCGCGCCCACGGGCGATCGTTGGGCGGCCGGCGCGCGGGCGTTCGAGATCGACCCCGATGCCCGCCGCTACGGCTGGATCGACGCGACGGGCGCCCTGGCAGTGCAACGCTTCGGCGGCGCGGCGCCGATCGTCCGAATCGCGGAAAACGACTATGTCGAATTCGCATTCCTCGCCGGCCCACGGATGGCCGCGCGCACCGCGCGAGGGGAACTCCACGTGCTCCCGGTGGGTGGCGATCCCGCGACGGGGCGAGTCGTGATTCGCGACGTGGCGGACTGGTCGGCCGCGCCGGGCGCCGAGCGATTCGCGGTGCGGCACGCCAACGGCGACCTGGCGTGCCACCGCGCCGACGACGGCCGCGCCCTCTCGCGCGTGCGTTGCGATTGGCCGGGAGGAAACGACGCCGGAGCCTGGATGCTCGCGCTGCATCCGACACGGCCGATCGTCGCGGCCGCCCGTCAAGACCACGACGGATCGGTCTTCGCGCTCGACGCGACGAGCGGCGCCGTCCGCCGCGTCGCGACGGACGCGGGACGGCCGACCGCGCTGGCGTGGCATCCCGACGGCGGGAGCCTCTTCGTCGCGCGTGGAGAACCGGCGACGCGCATGAGCCGCTACGACGCGGAGCGGGGCTACGAACGGATGACGACCTGGCCGACCGACGACGCGGTGACGCAAATCGCCATTCACCCCGACGGCCTGCGACTCGCGGCGACGGGCGCGGCCAAGATCGCCGCGATCTACGTCGTCGAATCGGGGCATGCGATCTTGGAATCGCCGCCGTGCGAGGAACTCGGCCGATTGCGGTGGTCGAAATCGGGACAGCGACTGGCGGGCTTCGCAAGCTCCGGCACCCTGCAACTCTGGAACTGCGAGACGGGCCGCGAACTCCGAACGTTTCAGGCCTTCGAGCGCGGCGCGCCGATCGGCGTAGCGACGCCGCACTTTCAATCCGGCGAGCGAATCGTGCTCGCGAACGCCGGCGAACGGTGCGCCGTGTGGGACGTGCGTTCGGGGCGGCCGCTGCGATCCCTCCCCACGCCGGGGGTTTCGATCTCGTCGCACTCGCGGGACGGCGAACTCCTCCTGCTCTCGGAGGAGGGGCTGTTCCCCACCGAACGATTGACGATTGCGTTCGACGAGAAATCCCGCGACGTTTCGCTCGCGTTCGACGGAACGCTCCCGTTGCCCGCGCCGCTGATGGCGCAAACTCCGAACGGTCGGGTTCAGGTCGGCGGGGAGCCGCGAAGTGGGCGATTCTGGATCGCGCGGGACGGTGCCTTGAGCCCATGGCGAATGCCTGAGGCGGCCAAATCCGTCGCGCTGGCGCCGGACGGCCGCCACGCCGCGACTCGCGGGGCGAAGTCCCTGACGGTCTGGGATCTGGGGCGTCGCGAACCGATCGCCGAACTCGCGGAACCGATGGCGTCGCCCCCGCGATTCAGCCCCGATGGCCGCTGGCTCTGGACCGGATCGTCGAAGGGCGACCTCCTGGACACCGACCGCTGGCAATCGCGCGCGAACCTCGGCGACGGTTCCGTCTCGGCGGCGTTCCTGAACGACGGCTCCACGATTGCGGTCTCCTTCGCGGATGGCCGCGTGCGGCTCTTCGAATCCGCGACCGGCCACGCGCTCGCGACGCTCGAGCATCCGCAGCGGCTCGCGCTCACGGACCTGCTGGCGACGAGCGACGGAAACTTTCTCTTCGGCGTTTCGCAGCGCCCCGATCGGGGTTTGCACGTCTGGGATTTGACCCTCGTCCGTCGACGCCTGCGCGAGCGGGAACGGGATTGGTCCGTCGGTCGATAGCCATTCGCCACCGACGACGTGGAAACGCGAATCCGGCGCAGCGCGCCACTCCATCTTGGACCGATGCCCGATTTTGGAAGTACCTCACTCGACAATGCCTTCTGTCGGTATCCCGTCAAGAAACCGATCGTTGAATCGCATCGTTGAAATCGCTCCGACGATCATGCTCGAACACCCATGATCGAACTGCGAGCTTCGCCAAGAATTCGTCTGGGAACAGAATTTCGAGCACCAGTGTGTCGGATTTGCAACGTCGTTTCGTGAATGATTCGAGACAAATTCGATCCTCAAATCACGCAATGGTCGGAATTTAGGGATTATTCCGTTTTTCGGTGTCTCATTTTTCGAGAGTTGGGTGGTGAGTGAGGTGACGAGATACTTTTTTCGCCCGCCGTGAAGCGACTCGCCGCTTCTCGCCTACCTCGGGTATCGCCATGCTCTTCCGCTCCCGCCGTCGTTCGAATACCGGTCGCCGCATGACGTGGGACACGATGGACAAGCAGTTCGAGGTTCGGCTGAAGTTGCTGGAACTGGAAGACCGTGTAACGCCGGCGACGTTCACCGTCTCGAACACGAACGACAGCGGCGCCGGCTCGCTGCGGCAGGCGATCCTCGACGCGAACGCGAGTTCGGGGTCGGACACGATCCAATTCAGCATCGGCACCGGGTTCCAATCGATCACGCCGTCCACTTCCTTACCGACGTTGACGGACAACGGGACGACGATCACGGGTCAAACCCAACCGGGCTACGGCGGTCTACAACCCTACATCGAAATCCGCGGCGATACCGCGGGCGGTCAAGGCTTCACGATCACGTCCGCCAACAACACGATCATCGGGGTGACGATCAACCGCTTCAGCGGCTACGGCGTCTACATGATCGGCACCGGGGCGACCGGGAACACGATCGCCGGGAACTGGATCGGCTTGGCGCAGGACGGGACTTCGGCCGGGAACCTCGACGGCGTGGGGATCGAATCCGGGGCGTCCTCGAACACCGTGAGCGGCAACGTGCTCAGCGGGAACAGTTTCGCGGGCGTCTTCGTGTTCGGATCGGGCACGAAAGACAACGTCATCAAGTCAAACTACATCGGCACCGACAAGACCGGCCTGCTGGCGCGCTCGAACGGCAAGGACGGCGTCGTGATCTTCGACTCCGCCCTGAATACCGTCGTCGGCGGGTCCACGCCGGCGGACGGCAACGTGATCTCGGGCAACCTCCGCACCGGCGTCCTCAGCGACACCACGTCGGGCACGATCGTCCGCAACAACATCATCGGCCTCGGCGTGGACGGATCGACGACGATCGGCTCCCAACCCGTGGGCGTCCAGTTGGGAACCGCGACGACTTCGGCCACGATTCAGGACAACACCGTCAGCGGCCATACGGGGACGGGAGTCTACATCACGGGAGCGTCGAGCGGGAACACCGTGTTGGGGAATCGCATCGGTACCGACTCGGTCGGCGGGAGCGCCAAGCCGAACAACGTCGGGTTGATTATCGACGGTAATTCCCCCAACAATGTGATCGGCGGGACGACGACCGGGACGCGGAACTTGATCAGCGGCAACGTCGGAAGCGGCATTCAGCTAACGGGCAGCGGGACGACGAACATCGTCATCCAAGGCAACTACATCGGCACGAACGAAACGGGCAGCGCGGCGATCGCCAACGGGAACGACGGCATCTTCCTCCAGAGCGGCGCCAGCGTCACCGTGGGCGGTACGGCGGGCGGGGCGGGCAACCTCATCAGCGGGAACGGGTTCAGCGGCATCTACATGACATCGGCCGGCGCCGGCACGGTCGTGGCGGGTAACGTGATTGGGTTGAATGCCGCCGGCACCGGCAAGCTCGGCAACGCGTTCTGGGCCATCGGCGTGGACAATTCGCCGAACGTCGTCATCGGCGGGTCGACCGCCGCCGCCGCCAATACGTTGTCCGGCAATTCGCAAGGCGGCGTGTTCGTTCGCGGGACGTCGACGACGAACGCCACGATCCGCGGGAACTACATCGGGACGACGGCGTCCGGGGCGACCGGCCTCGGGAACACGTTCAGCGGCATCTACAACGGCAACTGGGGCGTGGCCAACGACGGCCCGAAGCAAACCCTGATCCAGGACAACGTGGTCTCCGGCAACCTGGAATTCGGGATTTGGATCAACGGTACGGGGACGACGGGCACGCTCGTTTACGGCAACAAGGTCGGTACGAACCCGGCGGGCACCGCGGCGCACGCGAACGGTTTTTCGGGAGTGAGCATCGACACCGGCGCGATCAACAACATCGTCGGCACCAACAGCGATGGAAGCAACGACGACGCCGAAGCGAACGTCATCGGCGGCAACGCGGTCGGCAACGCGGCCGGGGTCGCGATCAGCGGAACCGGGACCACCGGAAACGTTGTGGCCGGCAATTACCTCGGCACGAACGCCGCCGGCACGGCGGCCATCGCCAATTCCTACGGCGTCGCGATCTACAACGGCGCCGCCGGCAATACCGTCGGCGGGACCGCGGCCGCGGCGAAGAATGTCATTTCGGGCAACACCTTTTTCGGCGTCCTGCTTTCGGATACCGGCACGAAGAACAACGTCGTCGCGGGCAACTACATCGGCACGAACGCGGCCGGCACGGCGGCCCTCGGCAACGTCGTCGGCGTCTACGTCATCAATTCGGCGAGCGACACCACGATCGGCGGCACGAGCGCGGGGGCGCTCAACGTCATCAGCGGCAACACCGGCAACGGCGTGTGGGTCACCGGCGCCGGACCCACCGCGATCCTCGGCAACTTCATCGGCACCAACGCCGCCGGCACCGCCGCCGTCGGCAACGGCGGCCGGGGCGTCTACATTCTCGATTCCGCGTCCTCGTCGATCGGCGGCACCGCGGCCGGAGCGCGGAACGTCATCAGCGGCAACGCGATCGCCGGCGTGAAGATCGAAGGGGCGACGTCGACGAATACCACCCTTCAAGGCAACTACATCGGCACGAACGCCGCGGGCACGTCCGCCATCGCCAACGTCATCGGCGTGCATCTCGACGGCGGCGCGAAGAACACGACCGTCGGCGGTTCGGCCGCCGGCGCGGGCAACGTCGTCAGCGGGAATACCACGGGCATCTCGATCACCACCACCGGCGTCGGCAACAACCGCATCCAGGGCAACTTCATCGGCACCAACGCCGCCGGCACCGGCGCCGTCGCCAACGATCGCGGCGTACTCCTCGACGTCGGTTCGTCCGGCAACACCGTCGGCACCGACGGCGACGGAACGAACGACGCCGCCGAAGGCAACCTCATCGGCGGCAACAGCGGCGCCTTCGGCTACGGCATCCACGTCTCGCAGAGCAACAACAACGTCATCGCCGGGAACATCATCGGTTTGAAAACCGGCGGAACCGCGGCGCTCGGCAACACCGTCGGCATCGTCGTGAACTTCAATTCCGCCGGCAACCGGATCGGCACGAACGCCGACGGCACCGGCGACGCGGCCGAGCGGAACGTCATTGGCGGCAACAGCGCGAGCGGAATCTCGATCGAGGCCTCCGGCACGACGACGGTCGCCGGCAACTATCTCGGCGTCGGCGCCGACGGGACGACGGCCATCGGCAACGGAATCGGCATCTCGATTTCCGCTGCGTCCACGTCGAACACGATCGGTGGCACGACCGCCACGGCGCGGAACATTGTCTCCGGCAACACCGGTTCCGGCGTCGCCTTCACGAACGCGTCGAGCAACACCGTCACCGGCAATTACATCGGCACCGACGCCACCGGCGAACTCGATCGCGGCAACGGCGGCGCCGGCATCCTCTTCGGCGGCACGTCGAACAACAACGTCATCGGCGGTTCCACCACCACGCCCGGCACCGGCCTCGGCAACGTCATCTCCGGGAACAATTCCGTCGGCGTCAACATTCAGACCGGCACCGGCAACGTCCTCTACGGCAACATCATCGGCCTCGACGGCGACGGCGACGCGATCCTCGGCAACTCCAGCAACGGCGTGCAGATCGGCGGCACCGGCAACACCGTCGGCCAGGGTTCGGCCGACCTCCGCAACATCATCTCCGGCAATGGCGGCACCGGCGTCGCCCTCACCGCGAAGAACAACCGCGTCTACGGCAACTACCTCGGCACCGACATCACCGGCACCCAAGACCGCGGCAACGCCGGCTACGGCGTCAGCGCCCAGGCCGCCGAAAACAGCGAGATCGGCAGCTTCACCGCCGGCTACGGCAACCTCATTAGCGGCAACGACCTCGGCGGCGTCTTCGTCCAATTCCTCACCTCGACCGGCACCGGCATCTTCGGCAACTTCATCGGCACCGACGTCACCGGCATTCTGGACCTCGGCAACGGCGGGAGCGGCATCTTCCTCGTCGAAACCAAGGAAGTCGCCGTCGGCGGTTCCACCACGACCCCCGGCTTCAAGTTCGGCAACATCATCGCCGGCAACGACCTCGACGGCATCGCCATCCTCGAGAACGCCGGCACCCCGTCCACCGGCAACGTCGTCCAGGGAAACCTGATCGGCCTCAACGCCCTCGGCAACAAGCTCGGGAACACGCGCTTCGGCGTCTTCATCGACGACTCCAACACCAACCGCGTCGGCGGCACCAACGTCGAACAGCGGAACATCATCTCCGGCAACGCCAGCGGCATCGTCATCCGCGATCCGCTCGCCACCGGGAACATCGTCCAGGGCAACCACATCGGCACGAACATCGCCGGCACCGCCGACCTCGGCAACACGTCCTACGGCGTCGTCGTCGAACGCGGCGCCACCGGCAACATCATCGGCGGCACGAGCCTCGTCGGCGCCGGCAACGTCATTGCCGGCAACGACTTCGCCGGCGTCGGCCTCACCGACTCCGGCACCTCGGGCAACTTCGTCCAGGGCAACACGATCGGCACGAACACCGCGAACTCCGCCACGATCGGCAACCGCTACGGCGTCTACGCCGCGCTCGGGGCGTCCGGCAATCAGATCGGCGGTTCGAAGTTGATTTCCGGCAACACGATCTCCGCGAACACCGAACTCGGCGTCTTCATCACCGCTTCCCACGCGAACACGATCGTCGGCAACATGATCGGCACCGTCATCGACGGCTCGGCCGCGCTCGCCAACGCCGGCGGCGGCATTCAACTCCAGAACGGCGCGAGCAACAACGTCATCGGCGGCACCGGCTCGCTCGACATCAACACCATATCCGGCAACACCGGCCACGGGATCTCCATCCAGGGTATCACGTCCACCGGCAACGAAGTCGTCCGCAACATCATCGGCACGAACGCCTCGGGCGCGGCGCTCGCGAACACCGGCCGGGGCGTGTACCTTCTCGACGCCCCGTCGAACACCATCGGCGGCGCCACGACCGCGCACCGCAACCTGATCTCCGGCAACGCGCAGGGCGGCGTTTACCTGCAGAACGCCAACGACAACACGATCCGCAACAACTACATCGGAACGAACGCCGCCGGCGACGCGGCGATCGGCAACGGCGCGTTCCCCGGCATCACGCTCACCAACACGGCGAGCAACGCCAACGTCCGCGAGAACCTGATTTCCGGGAACGCCATCGGCGTGGAGATCGCCGGCGGCGCCGCCTCGAACACGATCGCGGGCAACCTGATCGGCGTGAACGCCGCCGGAAACGCCGCGCTCGGCAATGCCACCGTCGGCATCCAAATCCTCACCAGCGCCTCGCTCAACACCATCGGCGGCACGAACGCCGCCGACCGGAATATCATCTCCGGTAACGCCATCGACGGCGTTTACATCAACACGTCCAGCGCGAACGGGAACCAGATCCTCGGCAACTACATCGGCACGAACAAGGCCGGCGACGCCGCCGTGCCGAACGGCGAAGACGGCATCGAGATCGCTTCCAAGAACAACACCGTCGGCGGCGGCGCCGCCGGCGCCGGCAACCTCATCTCCGGCAACACCCTCGCCGGCATTCGCATCTCCGGTGGCACCGGCAGCGTCGTCCAGGGCAACCGCATCGGCACCAACGCCGCTGGGACGGCCGCCGTCGCCAACGTAACGGGTATCGAACTCGGTGCCTCGTCCAACACCGTCGGCGTCGTCGGCGACGGCACCAACGACGCCACCGAAGGCAACGTCATCAGCGGCAACACGAGCGAGGGCGTCCTCATCCTCGGCGGCAACAACAACCGCGTCGCCGGCAATTACATCGGCACGAGGGCCGACGGCACCGGGTCGCTTCCCAACTTCGACGGAGTCTTCCTTCAGTCCGCGACCGGTAACATCATCGGCACCGACGGCTCCAACGACGCCTTCAACGCCAGCGAACGGAACATCATCGCCGGCAACGCCGACCGCGGCATCGTGCTCGACGGCGCGAACGTCGCCGCCGGCAACTGGATCGGCCTGGACATCACCGGCGCCTCGGCCGGCGCGCAGCAGTTCGGCATCCAGCTCACCGGCGCGGGCGCCCGCATCGGCACGAATTCCGACGGCACCGCCGACACCGAAGAGCGCAACGTCATCGGCGGGAACTCGAACAGCGGCATCATCGCGTCGTCCGCCGCGGCGACGATCGCCGGCAATTACATCGGCCTCGACCCGACGGGATTGCTCGCGCGCGGGCACTCGGTCTACGGCATCCACCTGAACAACGGCGCGAAGGACAACGTCATCGGCGGCACGACGGCGGCGGGTCGGAACGTGATCGCCGCGAACGCCGTCGGCGTCGGATTCACCGATGCCGGCACGAAGGGGAACAAACTCTTCAACAACTTCATTGGCACCGACAAGACGGGGAACGCCAAGGTCGCCAACAATCTCGCGATCGTGATGGGGCCGGGCACGTCGAACAACCTGATCGGCCAGGCGGGCGCGGGCAACGTGATCTCCGGCACCAACGGCGACGCCGTGCGCGTCGTTGGTTCGATCAACAACAGTTTCCAAGCGAACATCGTCGGCCTCGGCGCGGACGGTTCCACAACCTTGGGCAACGGCGGTTTCGGGTTGGGATTCTATTCGTCCGCGACGGGCAATACGATCGGCGGCGCCGGCGCCGGCGAAGGAAACGTCATCTCCGGCAACGGCCTATCCGGCATCGACATCTCCGACGGCTCGACCGGCATCGTGATCCAGGGCAACCTCATCGGCACCGACGCCGCCGGCACCGCCGCAAAGCCGAACGCCGAGTACGGCATCGTCTCCACGCTGCCCGTGACGATCGGCGGCACGACGGCGACGCCGGGCACCGGCGCCGGCAACGTGATCTCGGGCAACGCGCTCAACGGGATCACGATCTCGGGGGGCAACGGCTCGACCATCCTGGGGAACATCGTCGGCCTGAACAAGAACGGCACCGCGCCCCTCGGGAATCAGGGCGTCGGCGTCGTCATCGGCGCTTCGAACAACGTCGCGATCGGCGGCGCGGCGGCCGGCTCCCGCAACGTCGTTTCGGGCAACGCCCTCTCGGGCATCCTGCTCAACGGCGGAACCGGCAACGTCGTGCAGGGCAATTTCATCGGCACGACGTTGAACGGATCGTCCGCCGCCGGGAATGGCGTCGACGGCATCCTGTTGACCGGCGGTTCCGCGCAAATCATCGGCGGCACCGCCACCGGCGCGGGCAACGTCATCAGCGGGAACAGTTCCGACGGCATCCGAATCAACGGCGGCACCGGAAATACGATCCAAGGGAATTATCTCGGCGTGAATGCGGCCGGCACGGCCGACCTCGGCAACGGCGTCGCCGGCATAAGGATCGGCGGCGGCAACAATGTAATCGGCGGCACGGCTGCCGGAGCTGGCAACGTCATCTCCGGCAACGACGAATCCGGCCTGTGGCTGACGGGCGGCGCCAATGGCAATCAAGTTTATGGGAATCTCGTTGGGACGAACGCCGCCGGCTCCGCCGCCATCGGCAATACGATCTTCGGCATCCATGTCCAATCGAGCAATAATACAATCGGCGGGAACACGGCCGCCCACCGCAACGTCGTCTCGGGTTCCAAGCAATTCGACGGATTCGGAAGTCCACATTCGGGATCGGGCATCGCAATTTCCGATGGCAATTTCCTCTCCGTGACCAATAACACCATTCGCGGCAATTACGTCGGCACCGATATCACCGGGACGATCGCGTTGCCAAATTTCAACGCGGGGATCGCGGTCCTCACGCCTGTAACGGCAAACATCAACAGCATCGGCGGTTCGAATGCTGGCGAAGGAAATCTCATTTCGGGAAATGGTAAACCCGGCTCGTTCGGAGAAGGCTCCGGAATCCTGGTGTGGGATACGAAAAACCTTGCCATTCAAGGAAATCGAATCGGCACTACAGCATCCGGCACCGCCGCGCTTGGGAACCGAGGCAATGGTATCTTCTTCTATCAGTCCGGTGGAAACATTGTCGGCGGGACGAGCGGCTACTCGGGTGGATTGCTGACGGGAGCCGGCAATCTCATCTCCGGCAATCTCATCTCCGGAATCCGTATCAACAATGGCGGCACGAATTCCAATGCCAACACCATTCAAGGAAACTTCATCGGCACGGACCTCGCTGGCACGGCGCCAGTCGGGAACCTCGAAAACGGCCTTGAAATCAACTCGGCCAACACACAGGTCGGTGGCTTGACCGCTGGACTCGCAAATGTCATTTCGGGAAACCAAAATGGCATTAATCTCGGAGAGGGCGGTTCCACAGGCAACTTGATCCACGGGAATCTCGTCGGTACGAACGTATTCGGCACCAGCGCCGTGCCGAACAAGGGAAGTGGAATTGTCGTTCACAACAGCGCCAACAACAACGTGATCGGCGGGACCGCGAATGGCGCGCGCAATATCGTGAGCGGCAATGCGAATTCGGGCGTGCTCCTCTCCGGTGCCACCACGACGGCGAATACCATCCTCGGCAACTACATCGGCGTGGACGTTTCCGGTACGCTCGACCTCGGAAACGATGGAAGCGGCGTCCGGGTCGAAGCCGGCGCGAAGAACAACACCATCGGCGGCACGTCGGCCGCGGCGCGGAACATCATCAGCGGCAATGCGCAGGCCGGCGTCTACATCTTCGCGGCCAACAACGGCACCGGTTCGACCACCGTCGCGGGCAACTACATCGGCACCGATCACACGGGAACCGCGAAGGTCGGGAACGGCGTGGCCGGCGTCCACATTTCTACGACGCTCGACCCGTCCAACAATACCATCGGCGGCACCACGGCCGGGGCCGGCAACCTGATCGCCGGCAACTTCGGCAGCGGCGTCTGGGTGGAAGGGTCCGACAAGAACCTGATCGCCGGCAACACCATCGGCCTGGCGGTGGACGGAAACACTCCGCTCGGCAATACGGGCGTCGGGGTCCGGTTCTCGGATTCGTCTTCGGGCAACACGGTGGGCGGCACCACGGCCCTGGAGCGGAACATCATCTCCGGGAACAACATCGGCGTCGCCTTCATCAGTCAGGCCACGGCCGGCAACAAGCTCTACGGCAACTACATCGGCACCGACGCAACCGGCACACTCGACCGCGGCAACGCGACCGACGGCGTCTGGTTCAACAACGGTGGTCCGAATTCGATCGGCGGCACGGCGGCCGGACAAGGCAACGTGATCTCGGGGAACGACGACGCCGGGATCCACGTCGACAGCCCCAACGCCAGCGGCACGACCATCCAGGGCAACCGCATCGGCACGAACGCGTCCGGCACCGGCGCGATCGCGAACACCGTCGGCATCACGATCCGAAGCGGCACCGTCGGCACCATCGTCGGCGCCCCCGTCGGGTCCAGCGACGCGAACGCCGCCAACCTCGTCCGCTTCAACGCCACCGGCGTGCGGATCGAATCGACCGCCGGCGTCGGCAACCTCGTCCGCCTGAACCAGATCTACGGCAATTCGACGGCCAACTACGTCAACGCCACCGGCTCGCCGGCCGCGCCCGCCATCGGCCTCGCCGTCGCCAATATCACCTACACGCGCGTCTCCGGCACCGTCGCCGGCACGCCGGGCGCGACGCTCACCGTCGACTTCTACGAAGCGAACCCCGGCGGCGAATCGGCCGCGCGCCGGCTCCTCGGCACCGCGCTCGTCGTCCTCAACGCCGCCGGCACCGCCAACTACGACCTGCAGCTCCCCACCGCCACGAACCCCGGCTACGGCGTCGTCGCCACCGTCAGCTCCGTCGCCGCCGGCACCTCCGCCTTCGGCGGGCCCCAAACGGCGCTCGAACCGATCACGATCTCCGTGCTCGCGCCGGAAGTCTCCCCGGAAGGCACCGAGATCACGCTCGCGGCCCGCGTCAGCACCGATCGCCCGAACGCCGTCTTCACCTTCGAGTGGTCCGTCGTCCGCGTCGGGTCCCCCGGCGTCGTGGCCGAGGGCGAAGACAATTCGCTGAACTTCACCCCCGCCGACAACGGCGTCTACCGCGCCACGCTCGTCGTCCGCGACATCGTCAACAACGAATCGGTCGCCTTCGTCGTCCCCGACATCACCGTCACGAACGTCGCGCCGTTCCCCACGGTCTTGAACCGCACGACCAGCCAACCGATCGGCAGCGCGAGCATCCCCACCGGCGGCACGCTGCCCCTGCGCGGCACCTTCACCGACCCCGGCGTCGCGGACACGCACACGATCCAGTGGCTGGTCAACGGCGTGCCGGTCCCGGGCGCCAACGCGGCGAATTACGACTTCGCGACGCCGACCGCCGGCCGGTACATCGTCTCGTACCGCGTGACGGACAACAGCGGCGCGTCGGGCGAGTTCGCCGTCGCCGTCACGGTGCGCGGCGCCATCAACGCCACGATCGCGAACCTGCCGAACACGAGCCTCGAAGGCGTGCGGCTGACCGCCGCGGCGCAGCTCGACGGCCTGCTGAACGCGACCACCCTGCGCTACCAATGGACCGCGACGAAGAATGGCGCGCTGTTCGCCTCGGTGGCCTCGACGCCGACGAACCAGAACGCCGAGTTCTCCTTCACCCCGGACGACAACGCGAATTACGTGGTGTCGCTCACCGTCACCGATCCCGACACCGGCGCGTCCGCCACGGCGACGCATGCGGTGGGCGTCGGCAACGCGGCGCCGACCGTGCGGCTCGACACGACGACCGCGAACCCCGCGCTCGGCCAGCCGCTTTCGTTCGCCGCCGTCGCCACCGACCCCGGCACGAACGCCACGAACAACGATCTCGTCCAGTACAAGTGGTCGGTCGTCGGCCCCGCCGGCGTCACCGTGCCGAACGGCCTCGCGGCCACCTTCAGCTTCACGCCGACCGTGCCCGGCCTCTACTTCGTCTCCGTCTCCGCCGCCGACAAGGACGGCGGCCTCGCCGGCGATTCCCGCATGTTCGAGCTGGCCGCCGGCTCGCGCACCGTCACCGTCGGCGGCCTGCCCACCGCCGCCGTCAACGAAGGCACGACGCTCAACCTCACCGCCGCCGCAACCGCCCCCGGCGTCACCTTCTCCTACTCCTGGTCCGTCGCGCGCAGCGGCGTCCCGATCGCCGGCGGCGGCGGCGCGAACTTCAGCCTGCCGCTCCGCCAGGACGGAACGTACACCGTGCGCGTGACCGCGATCGGCTCCGACAACTCCGTCGGCACCGCGACGCACGCGATCGCCGTCGTCAACGCCCCGCCGACCGCCGCCATCGCGCCGACGCCCGCGACCGTCGTCGAAGGCTCGACGGTGAACTTCGTCGGCCTCGCCGCCGACCCCGCCGGCGCCGACGACGCCCTCGCGCTGCTCTGGACCGCGACCGGCCCCGGCATCGCCGGCACCCTCACCGCCGCCGGCCGCGAATTCCCCTTCACCCTGCCGAACGACGGCGCCTACACCGTCACCTTCAAGGCGACCGACTCCTCCGGCGCCAGCGCCACGGCGTCGCGCGTCGTGACCGGAACGAACGCCGCGCCGCAAGTGACGATCCTGAACGACGGCTCCGCGCCCGGCGCCTTCGCCTTCAAGGCCGCCGTCGTCGAACCGGGGCCGATCGACAAGACCGGGTTGACGTACCAGTGGTTTGTGAACGGCGCGAAGATCTCCGGCGCGACGGCGGCGACGTTCGCGACGGCGACGCCGGGAATCGTCGCGGTGGAAGTATCGGACGACGACGCGACGGCGAAGGCCGTCACCGAAGTGCACCTCGTCGCGGGCACGGCGCCGTTCGTGGTGCCGACGCCGGCCGCCACGACCACGCAAGTGCTCGTGGTCGGCGACGCCGGGAACAACACCATCGACGCGAAGGCGATCGCCGTCCCCGTCGTCCTCGACGGCGGCGCGGGCGACGACACGCTCTTCGGCGGCGCCGCCGGCGACGTGCTGATCGCCGGCGAAGGCGCGACGAACCTGCTCGACGGCGGCGCGGGCGACAACACCTTCATCGCCGGGTCGGGCAACGACACGATGATCGGCGGCACCGGCAACGACGTGTACCGCTTGAAGTTCAGCCAGGACGCGGTCGTCGACGCCGGCGGCTACGATACCCTCGACGCCTCGGGCGTGACGGTCGGCATCACGCTGAACATGACGCTCGTCGGTCCGCAACCGGTCTACGCCGGCAGCACCATCGACCTCGCCGGCAACTTCGAAAAGCTCATCGGCACGTCCCAGAACGACACGCTCTACGGCGGCGACGGCGACGACCTCGACGGCGGGCTTGGCTCCGACAACCTCGTTGCGCTCGCCCCGAACGTCACGCTGTACGGCGGCGACGGCGACGCCGGCGACACGCTCGTCGCCGAACCGGGCGCCGCCGGAACCGTCCTCGCGGGCGGCGGC
>CAYVRB010000015.1:0-37895 GCA_964453375.1 uncultured Alcaligenaceae bacterium | reverse complement strand
AGTAGTCGTCCATCGTCCAGCGGTCGAACGGGTGGTTGTGGCACTGGGCGCACTGGATGCGCGTGCCGAGGAAGACCTGCGCGAGGTCCTCGGCGGTCTTCTCGGGCGTGATCCGGTCGGACGACGTGTAGAGGTTCGCCGTCGGCCGTTTGATGTTGCTGCCGGTGCCCACGAGGAGATCGGCGACGAACTGGTCGAGCGGCCGATTAGACTTCACCTGCTCCTTCACCCACTGCGAAAAGGCGTACATCGCCTTGGCGTCGCGGCCGTACTGCGGGTTCTGGTTGTTCGCCCGGACGCGGAGCAGTTCGCCCCACTTCATGGTCCAGAGGTCGGCGAACTCGGGGCGCTCCATCAGCGCGTCGATCAGCCGGGCACGTTTGTCGGCGGACTTGTCGGCGAGGAAGGCGTCGTACTCCTCGCGCGAGGGGGGCAGGCCGACGAGGTCGAGATACACGCGGCGGAGGAACGCCTCGTCGCTCGCGAGTTCGGACGGCGCGATGTGCAGCTTCTTGAGCTTGTCGAAGACGAGCGTGTCGATGTAGTTCGATTCCTTCGGGTTCGGCCATTCGAACTTGTCGTTGGTGGGGAGGACGATCGCCTCGGCGCCGACGGTGAACTTGCTGAAGCGGGCGAAGACGAACGCGGCGCCGCGGCCGCCGGCCTTCACGACGCCGGTCTTGTCGATGGCGGCAATGGCTTCGTTGTTGGAGAGGAAGAGCGCGAGGCGGGTCACGTCGCGGACGGCGCCGTCGGAGTACTTGGCGAGGACGACGGTCTTCTGCGCGCGGTCCGCGCCGGGGAAGACCACCTTGGAGGGGAGCAGCTCGATGCCGACGGGCACGGGCGTATCCGCGCCGTCGTCCGGCGCGCCGGCCTTGAGCCAGGCGAGGATCGTCTTGTAGTCGTCGTGGTTCGTGTCGAAGAGTTTGCCGCCGGTGTGGGGCACGGCTCCGGTCACCTTTTCGAGCAGCAGGCTCTTGGCGGGCACCGCCAAGTCGACGCGCCGGCCGACGATGGCGCGGGTGAGGCGGTGGTAGTCGCCGGCCGGATCGTAGCCGAACAGGGACAGCATGAAGCCGTCCTTGCCCTTGGCGGCGCCGTGGCAGCTCCCGTTGTTGCAGCCGTGCTTCATGAAGACCGGCATCACGTCGAGGCGGAAGCTGACCGCGCGTTGCGAGGCCGCGTTCGACACGACGACCTCGGCTTCGGCGGAGAGGTTGCCGCTGGTGACGACGAGCTTCGTCGCGCCGTCCTTCGCCGGCGCGAGCAGCGCGCCGGAGAGCGTGGCGATGCCGCTCTCCGCCAACGTGATCTTCGCGGTGGCGGTCACGTCCTTGGTGAGTCCGCCGGCGTCGATCTCCTGCACGACGAGGCCGACGCGGTCGCCCTGGCCGTTCAGCGTGATCTTCGGCGGAAACACCTTCAGCGCCGGCTTCCCGTCGGCGAGCGCGATGGCGGGAGCCACGAGAAGGGCGAGCATGGCAAGTCGTGCGTTCATCGATCTATCGCCTCGGATGATTCAGTCTTTTCCACCACAGAGAACACAGAGAGAAGATTTGATTTCAAAACAAACATTCTTCTGATTTCTCTGTGTCGTCTGTGCTCTCTGAGGTTAATCTTCTTCGGCCTTACTTCCCGGGCTTCGCGCCGCGTTCGGTGTCGATGCGGAGCTGGCCGTAGCCGGTGAGTTGCCGGATCTTCTGGCCCTTGTCCATCACGGTGATGTCGAGCGCCACGCCCTGGTAGTTGCCGACGAGCGCCTCGGAGGTCGCCCGCAGGGTGAAGCTCACTTCCTTGTCCTGGGCGGTGATTTCGCGGATCGGTTCGACGAGTTCGACGCCGCGGGGCAGGCGGGCGAGCGTGGCCTCGGCCTTGCCCTCGAAGGCTTGCAGGTGGTTGAGCTTGCAGACGATCGTGGCCGTCTTGCCGCGCTCGAGGGAGGTCCGCGCGATGCGGGCTTCAACGTGCGGTTCGGCAATGGTCAGGGCGAACGGCTTCGACGCGACGTAGGTGCGGTCGGTGCCGTCGTTGTTCCGGCGGATGCGGCCGCCGGTGCCGCTGACGGCGGTGAGCGCGATCGAGTACTTCCCGGCCGTGGCGTTGCGGCTGGCGCCGATCAGGTATTCGCCCTCGGCCTTGTTCGCCGGCACCGTCACCGGCGTCGCGGTGTTGATCCCGCTCGGCCGCCAGTCCATCTGCACCGTCACCGCGCCGTCGTACCCTTCGCGGCGGACGACCTTGAACTTCACGAGCATCTCGCCGTTCTGCACGAGCGCCGACTTCGGCTCCTCGACCTCGACGCGGAACGGCGCCGGCTCCGTAACCGCGAGCGCGAGCTTCGCCACCGGCACGTGCAGGTAGTAGTCGTTGTTGCCGTAGCCGTTCATCATCATCGTCTGCCGGTAGCCGGAGTCGAATTTCGCATCGCCCTTCACTGGTCGGACGGCCAGATCGATGAGCGCCGCCTGGGGCTTCGCGTCGGCGCTGGCCTCGAAGACGACCGGCACGCGCGTCATCCCCGGCGACAGCTTCGGCGCAGTGAGCGTGACGCCCTTCGGCAGGTTCACGCCGACGAGTTCCAATTCTCCGGCGTACGCGCGGCCGGTGGCGAAGACGGCGACCTGCGAAGTCCAGCGGTTGCCCGGCGCGACCACGATCGATTGCCGGAGTTGCGGGGCGTTCTGGTTCTCAGGCTCCGGGGCGATGTAGCAGAAGAGGCCGGAGACTTCGGCCGAGGCTTCGACGCGGTAGACGTAGTCGGCGCCGCCGTCGCCGCGCTCGTCCTCGACGCCGAGGACGTAGTCGCCGTCGGCGGGGGCTGTGAATTCGAGGACGGGGTCGTGGGTGTCGCGGTGGAGGCCGTTGGCGGGGGCGAATCCGAGTTGGTTCGGCCGGCTGTCGGCGGCTCGCTGGATGGCGTTCGCACGGCCGCCGACCGGCTTGATCCAGATCGCGGCGTCGACCGGCGAACCGAGCGCCTGCGCGAGGCAATGGAAGCGGAACGATTCGCCCTTGCGCGCCTTGAAGACGAAGCAGTCGACGTCGCCGGGCTTGTCGATGACGCCGTTGAAGGCGACCGGCAAGGACGGGGCGCCCGCGGCCTTGAGCGATTCGGGGTTATCGTTCGGCTCGGCCTCCAGCACGTTCGGGAACGGCGAGACGCGGACGCGGTTCGGCGTCGGGCAGACGCCGCCGGCGTCGGTGGCCGCGACCGGGAAATCCCCCGGCGTCGTCGGCAACTTCACGGTCTGGTTCCACATCCCGCGCGGGTCGCCGAGGATCGCGACCTTGAGTTCCTGGCCGGCCGGCCCGCCGGCGGGGTAGAGCGCGGTCGGCCGGCTGAACGTGCCGACGTGCAGGCGGTACTGGTCGTTCGCGCCGTTGTACATGCCGTGGCGGACTTCGACGAAATACGTGCCGGCCTTCGGCACCACGATCGAAAGGATCGGGTCTTGCACGAAGAGGGCCGAGTCGTCGGCGGCGGCGAGCGGCTTGCCGGCGGGGTCGTAGAAGGCGAGGTGCAGGTCCGGGAGTCCGCGATCGACGCCGAGCCGGAACGCTTCGACTTCGGCCGAGAGCCGGTCGCCGGCCTTGAGCTCCACGGAGTAGAGGTCCACGTCGGCCGGTTCCTGGATGCGGCCGAAGACGGTGGTGTTGACCGGGACCGCCTTGGCGCCCTCGCGCTTGTCGTTGCGGAAGACGGTCGATTCGTTCTCGTCGAGGGTGGGGAACGGGCCGACGAAAAAGCGGACGTATTCGGTGAGTCCGTCGGCGGTGCGGAGCCGCAGGCCGTGGGCGCCGAGCGGGCAGTCGGCGGCGATGGCGAACTTGACGCGGACGCGCGTGCCGGGGTCGGCGGGCACGGTGCGGCCGTTGATCGTCGTGGTTTCGACCTTCTCGATCGTCGAGGCGGCGATGCCGGTTTCGTAGAAGAGGACTTCCTTCGGTTCGTCGAGGTAGCGGCCGACGAATTCGACGGTCGCTTCGGTGCCGCGCGTCCCGCCGGGCGGCGTGACGCGCGCGAGCCGCGGCGTGCCGGCGACGGCGAACGAACCACAGAGACACAGTGACACGGAGAAGACGAAAAGTGATTTCGTGGCGGTCGAACCGTTCATTTTGGCTTCTCTTCGATTTCGTGAACGGACTTCGAATCCGTCGATTCAATCCTGCTGGTCATTGGCCCCAACGGGGCCATCGACAATAGCCAGGGGTGACGGAGCGAAGCGGCGGAACCCCTGGATCGGGCTTGTACGGTTTGAGTAGCCCCGAAGGGGTGACCCGGGTCGCCCCTTCGGGGCTGCGGGAAGGATTGCTCGTTTGTCCAGGGGTTGCGCTGCGCTCCACCCCTGGCTATTTCCGGTCGCACCTTTGGTGCTAAATACCCAAAGATAATTGGCTCGGAAGCTGATCGACGGGTCGCGAAGGCTCGACCCGTCTTCAAAATCTCTCTTCTCTCTTCTCTTAACTCCGTGTCTCCGTGCCTCCGTGGTTAACTCTCATCCGCATCACCCCAGCAATCCCTTCACGACTTCGCCGCCGTCGATGATCTCGATCGGGCGGTTGCCGGGCGCCATCAGTTCCTTGTCGGCGTTGATGCCGAGTTGGTGGTGGACGGTCGTCAGCACGTCCTCGACGCGGACCGGGTTTTCCTCCGGCTCGCTGGCGGTGGAGTTGGACGAACCGTAGACCTGGCCCTGCTTGAAGCCGCCGCCTGCGACGGCGAGCGAGAAGACGCGCGGGAAGTGGTCCCGCCCGGCCGAGGCGTTGATCTTCGGCGTGCGGCCGAACTCGCTGGTGACGAGCACAATGGTGCTGGCGAGCAGGCCGCGGTCGTCGAGGTCGCGGATGAGGCCGGCGAGCGCGCCGTCGAGGCCGGGCGCCTGGCGGCGCATGGCGTTCTCGATCCCGGCGTGCATGTCCCAGCCGCCGTAGGAAACGGTGACGAACCGCACCCCGGCTTCGACGAGTCGGCGGGCGAGGAGGAAGCGCGGGCCGGCGTCGGTGTTGCCGTACTTCGCGCGGGTCGCGGCGGTTTCCTTCGAGATGTCGAAGGCGGCACGGGCCTCGGGCGACGAGATCATCGCGTAGGCGCGGCGGTAGAACTCGTCCATCGCGTCGAGCGCTTCGGCCTTGCCGGCCTGATAGCGGAAATGGTCGTCCACCACGTCGCGCATCTCGCGGCGGGTGTTGAAGCGGCGGTCGTCGACGCCGGCGGGCAGGCTGAGGTCGCGGACCTGATAGCCGCTGCGGGCGGGATCGGTGCCGAGGCCGAAGGGGCCGAACTGCGAGCCGAGATAGCCGGTGCCGCCGTATTCGTTGGCGCTCGGCACGGCGACGTAGGGCGGCAGGTCCTTGCGCGGGCCGAACTCGTGCGAGACGACCGCGCCGAGGGCGGGGTGCTCAATCGCGGGACTTTTGCGGTAGCCGGTGAACATCGTGTAGCTGGCGCGGCCGTGGTCCGCTTCCTTGCCGGCGATGGAGCGGATGACGGTCATCTTGTCCGCGACGCCAGCGAGGTTGCGGAAGTTCTCGTTGAAGACGACGCCGGGGAGCTTGGTCTTGGCGACGCCGAACGGGCCGCGGTATTCGAGCGGGGCCTCGGGCTTCGGGTCCCACGATTCCTGGTGCGCCATGCCGCCGGGCAGCACGATCTGGATCACGCTCTTCGCCACGCCTTCCTTGCTGACGTAGTGCTTCTGCTCGGCGCGGGCTTCGTGGGCGAGCATGTCGCCGAGCGTCAGGCCGAGAGAACCGACGACGCCGACGCGGAGGAATTCCCGCCGCGAGTTCGCGGGCTTGGCAGTGTTCGGCATGGTCCGGCACCTTTCGAAGCGAAAAAGGGTGGTCAGGCGGGTTCGGTCGGAGGGTAGGCCGTGCGGCCTCAGTCTCTGTTCTAGCATGGGGATTGCCGACTTCCAACGCAAGCGGAATCCCCCGCTTCTTTTTGAACCCGTCCGGCCGGAAAGAGTTCCGCGGAATCCGCGCGGCGCGCAATCCTTACGAATCCAGTCGTTTTTTCATTTTCTCCTCATAGCCGCCGGCTTACACTCGCTAGGCCTCCCCGATTTTCCCAAAACCCACCGCCATCGCCATGCGCAGCATCGTCACGTTGTTCCTGCTCGCGGCCCCCGCCGTGGCCCAGGACGCCGCCCCTAAGAAACGCGAAGCCGCCCCCTCGGTGCGGCCCGCCGTCAAACTCAAGGGCTATCGCACCGTCGCCGAGGCGGTCCCCGGCGACCCGAAGAAATTCAACTTCGTCGAGTCGCCGCCGCCCGCCGGCTATCTCGGCATCGAAGTGGACGACGAATCGCCCGGCCGGCCCCGCATCGCCGACGTGCAGATCGATTCCCCGGCGGACGAAGCGGGCCTCAAGCCCGGCGACATCGTGCGCACGATCGACGGCAAGGCGGTGACGAGCGCCAAGGAGCTGCGCGAAGCCCTGCGCGGCCGCAACGCGGACGACGAACTGCCGATCGCCTTCGAGCGCGAAGGGAAGACGGAAGAAGTGGCCGCGAAGCTGCGGGCGCTCAGCAAGCCGTTCAAGGCGACGACGACCGCGGACCGGCCGGTCCTCGGCGTCCAACTCGCCCCGGCGAAGGATGGCGGCGTCGAGATCACCTCCGTCACCCCCGGCGGCGGCGCCGACAGGGCCGGCCTCAAGGCCGGCGACATCATCCGCAGGATCAACAAGGAAGCCGTCACCAACGACGTCGACTTCCGCGACATCCTCGGCAAGAACAAGGTCGGCGATACCGTCACGCTGCTCGTCAAGAAGGCCAAGGAGGAGATCGACGTCCGCGCCACGCTCGGCAGCGACCAGCAGGGCCGCCGCCTCTCCGGTTGGGACGACCGCCTCCCGCGCGCCTGGAACTCCAATTCCTACAAGCTCGCGATCATCGGCATCGAGTACGCCGACGTGAAGCACAACCCGAAGATCGGCGAAACCGACTGGAACAATTCGATGTTCAGCCTCGGCCGATACTCCCTCGAAAACTCGCTCGGCCAGCGCGTCTACGGCAGCATGCACGACTACTACAAGGAAATCTCCTACGGCAAGCTGAAGATCGGCGGCGAATTCGTCGGCTGGGTCGAAGTTTCCAAGAAGCGCAGCGAGTACTCCACCGGATCCGGCACCAGCACCGGCGAAAAGACCGGCCTCTTCAACGAGACCTTCGACAAACTCCTCGCCAAGCAGGGCAAGAACGCCCTCGACGGCTACGACGGCGTCTTCTTCCTCTACGCCGGCGAACGGGTCAACACCACGCGCGGCGGCCTCTACTGGCCCCACCGCGCCAACTTCCGCTACCAGAACAAGAACTGGCCCTACTTCATCGTGCAGGAGGGCGGCCGGCGCATGACCGACATCTCCGTCTTCTGCCACGAGTTCGGCCACATGCTCGGCCTGCCGGACCTGTACGCCCGCCCCGAGGTGCCCGGTCAGGAAGGCGTCGGAAGCTGGTGCGCCATGTCCCAGCAGAACGGCAACGGTCGCCCGCAGCACTTCTCCGCCTGGTGCAAGCAGGAACTCGGCTGGATCAAGCCGAAGCTCATCGACCCGCGCGTCAAGCAGAAGATCGTCCTCGCGCCGATCGAGGACAACCCCGGCGAGTGCCTGAAGATCCCGATTCGGCCCGACGGCAGCGAGTACCTGTTGCTGGAGAACCGCAAGCGCAAGGGGTTCGACGTCGACCTGCCGGCCGACGGCTTGCTCATCTGGCGCGTCATCCCCGGCAACCGCGGCACGCAGCCGGTGTTCCTGGAGGAATCGCACGGCATCCAGGATTCGAACGGCCCGCGCAGCTTCACGGGCGCCGTGCCGTATCCCAGCCCCGCGAACAACTCCTTCACGCCGTTCACGACCCCCAGCAGCAAGAGCCAGCTCGGCGGCGGCTTCGACGTCTGGATCACGAACATCCAGCGCCTCCACGACGGCCGCATCGCACTGCAGGTGGGCTACGAGTTCCAGTGAACGCGGTCCCGTTCACGCGAGCGTCGGGGCGTCACGCGCGTCAACGCCTGGATCGGGATTTGAAGAGCGCCTCCAACCGATTGAGGATCGCCCGATTCGAGTTGCGCCCTTCGTGGAAATGCGTATCGAATCGCTCGACCGCTTCCCGAATCCGACCGTCGTCGTAGTAGACCAGGCTCAGCCCGTGGTTCACGCCGTTGCGGAGGCGGAAACCGTCCACCCGCAGGTGGTTTTTGACGATGAAGAGATTGGGCGCCGGCGCCGACCACGGGTCGATTTTCTGATCGGTCGATTCCAGGAAGCGAATCGTCGATTTGCCCTTCTTCGACGGTAGAAATCGAATCTCTCGCAAGTGCGTCCGCATCCACTCCATCAGCGTTTTGTAGCGCAGCCGGATCCATTCGTCCGTCGGCAGGGTGCGCGGGATCGGTTGGAGGAGTACCCGCATGGAGACGCGGCGAGACGACAAGAGCGAAAGGAGTCTCTGCCGCTGTTCCAACGTGGCCCGATTGAGTTCCGGGTTGTATCCGCCCTTGCCTTGGAAATCGGCGATGCCGAACGTCGAGTAGGTCGCTTGCTCGTCGATTTCGATTTCACGATCGGGAACCTTTTCCAATTCTTCCAGCGTCCTGGTGATGAATCGCGTCTTGCGCAGCGCGGCGTCGGGCCCGTCGATGACTTGCGGGATGCTCGCCGGCGCGCTGCCGGTCCACGCGTCGTCCTCGATCCGATACATGACGCGGACGCGGATCGGTTCCTCGTGCTTCACGACGATGCCGACCGGTTCCGAGAAGACGGCCGGGGATTTCGGCGTGAACGGATGCAGCGGGTAGTTGCGGTTCTCGCCGAGGAGATCCTTGTAGGCCTCCTCGGACAAGAGGATCTGATTGGGGCGAGCCGCGTCCATGATCCGTCGGCAGCGGTTGATGCCGTCGCCGCAGACGCCCGCCATGCGATTGATGTCGGTGACGATCGACAACGAACCGGAATGGACGCCGATGCGGATTCGGCACGCCCGTTGGAGGGAAAACCGCTTCGTCACGGTCCGGGTCCACGCCATCAGCGCGTGGAGGAGCGCGAAGAGGGTGCCCGATTCGCTGTTCAGGAACACCATGGCCAAGCCGTCGCCGGCCGGAAGGCAGATCAGGTTCGGCGTCGCGCCCGCCCGGCTGAAGAGCGGATACAGTTCCCGCGAGATTTCCGCGTTCAGGGAGGAAATAACGCGGACTTGGTCTTCGTCGCTGTACTTGGAGTATTCGACGACGTCGACGAAGACGATGCGGACTTTGTTTTGGGAGTTCACGGGCGCCGTCCATTCGGAGTGGCGTCCGTGCGGGGGGGGAGTTCCGAATCGCGTGATGGAGTCGCCCCGCAAGAGGTCGATCCCTCGCGAATCATCCTATCAGAAGAATCTACGTCCACATCGCCGCCGCTTCGTTTGTCCTCGCACGGTCGAGCGGCCTCGGTTATGATTTCCGTTACCTCGATCACGGGTTCTTCCAACGATTTCGACCCCGCGCCCCGCGACCGATCCGCACGACGGGACCCGCGTCCAGACCGACGGGCCGCCGCAGACCCTGGAATTCTCCGGGGACTCGACGAACCCGACATTCGGCACGCTGCCGTCGGGGGGCGTGCCGGGATACCCGTTCCTGTCTCCGCCGCAGGCCGCCGACGAGATCGGCCGGCTCGGCGAGTACCGCATCCTCAAGAAACTCGGCGAAGGCGGCATGGGCTTCGTCTTCCGCGCCGAAGATCCCGGCCTGAAGCGGTTCATCGCGCTCAAGGTGATGCGGCCGGAGGTGGCGGCGAAGCCGAACGCGACCGATCGCTTCCTGCGCGAGGGCCGCGCCGCCGCCGGCCTCAAGAGCGACCACATCATCACCATCTACCAGGTCGGCCAAGCCAACGGCGTGCCGTTCCTCGCGATGGAGTTCCTCGAAGGCCTGCCGCTCGACGAATGGTTCAAGCAGCAGAAGAAGGCGATCCCGCTGCCGCACGTCCTGCGCGTGGTGCGCGATACGCTCCGCGGCTTGGCGACGGCGCACGACAAGGGCCTGATCCACCGCGACATCAAGCCGGCGAACCTCTGGCTCGAGAAGGGCACCTCGCGCATCAAGTTGCTCGACTTCGGCCTGACGCGCGGCAACGACGCCGACGTGCAGCTCACGCAGGAAGGCGCCGTCGTCGGCACGCCCGCCTTCATGGCGCCGGAACAGGCCTCCGGCAAGCCGGTCGATCCGCGCGCCGACCTCTTCAGCGTCGGCACCGTCATGTACCTGTTGCTCGCCGGCAAGAACCCGTTCGCCCGCGGCGACCTCATGTCCACGCTCGGCGCCGTCGGCTTCGAGACGCAACCGCCGGTGACGACCGTTCGACCGGATGTTCCGAAGGAGTATTCGGACTTCCTCGATCGACTGCTGGCGAAATCGCCCGACGGCCGCCCGGCGCACGCGAAGGCGGCGCTCGCGGAACTCGCCGCGATCGAGAAGGGGTTGCAGGATGGGAACCGCACGCTCGCGCCGTCATTGGTGGCCGTGCCGCTCTCGGCGCCGGCGCCGCCGGTGTGGGACGAGATCACCGATACGGACACCGAACCACCGCCGGCGCGACCGACGCGGTCCAAGGACGCCGGGCCGTCGAAGCCGACGACGAACAGGAAGTTGCTCTATGGCGGCGGGTTATTCGGCCTGCTCGCGGTTCTCGGCGGCATCGTCATCATCATCACGAACAAGGACGGCACGCAGACGAAGGTGGAAGTGCCGGACGGCGCGAAGGTGGAGGTGAAGGACAAGGGGAAGACGGTGGCGACCGTCGGCGGCAAGAAGGAGCCGCCGAAGAAGGCGGCGATGGACGCCGACCGGCGGGCGGCGGAGTTCGCCATCGGCCGCGGCGGACATGTGGGGGCCGACGTCGGCGATCGAGACGTAACCGATATCGCCCTACTGCCGGCCGGACCGTTCAAGGTCCGCGCACTTTACGTCCGCAATACGCAGCAACCGGTGCTCGATGCCGACTTGGATCTGTTCCGACCGCTGGGAGAACTAAATTCGCTGGCCCTCGAAGGTCCGATCAGCGATGCCGGCCTCGCCAAGATGGCCGACTGGCCGACAGTCCCGAAATTCGAAAACCTGACGCTCATCGGCCATTCCGTCACCGACGCCGGCTTGAAATCGCTTGCGAAGTTCACCGGCCTGAAGACGCTCGGGCTTTACGAATCGAAGACGATCGCGGGTCGAGGATTTGCCCACCTGGATGGCCTGCAAATCAAGTCGCTGGATCTTTACCGGAGCGAATTCGAGGACGCGGACTTGGTCCGGCTCAAAAAGCTACCAAACCTCGTATTATTGGTGCTCGGCGGGACGAACGTCTCCGATGCCGGCTTGGTTCACGTCGCCGAACTTCGAAAACTGACCGAACTGAACATTGGATCGTGTCCGAAGGTCACCGACGCCGGTTATCGCCACGTCGAGAAAATACAAGGTCTGAACTACCTGGCTTGCGACGTGAAGGGCTTCGACGAACGCGCCTCCGCCTCGATCTCCCGTTCCATCGGCAAGCTGAAACAACTGAAGCACGCGGAGTTGATCGTCGACCGCTTCACCGAAGCCGACGCCGAACAGATCAACGGGCTGGATCGGCTCGGCCTGCTGAAGCTGACGTTGACGGCGCCGACCGACGCCCAACTCGCGGCGCTCGCAAAGGTGAAGGGATTGAAGACGCTGAACGCCACCGGCGGCACGCTCACGGTCGAGAGCGCGGCGGCATTCCGCAAGGCCCGACCGGACGTGACGCTCCAGGGGCGACTGATGGTGCTCTCCGACCCCGACCGCGCGGCGGCGGAGTTCATCCTCCGCGGCGGCGGCAGCGTCGGGATCGGCGAGCTCGCCGTGTCCAAGATCGACCAACTGCCCAAGGAACCGTTTCGGGTCACGGCCCTCGGTCAGCCGGGCCACGCGGGCGCCACGCCGACGACGGACGCCGATCTGGAGCTCTTCAAACACCTGAAGGACCTCGCGCGGTTGACGCTGAACGGCCCGATCTCCGACGCCGGCCTGGCGACGATCGCCGCCTATCCGCGCGCCGCCGAATTCGTCACGCTGGGGATTCATTTCGGAAAGATCACCGATGCCGGCCTCCAAGTGCTGCCCAAGTTCGCGCGGGTGAACGACCTCGGCCTCCTCGGCGGCGCCGACCTGACGGGGACGGGCCTCGTCCACCTGAAAGGTCTCCCGCTGCGGACGCTCAACCTCGGCAACTCCGGCGTGCGGGACGAGAACTTGGCCGTTCTCGAACATCTCCCGCGCCTCGTGACGCTGTCGCTGTACACCACGGGAATCACGGACGAGGGACTCAAGCACGTCGGCAAAGCCCGGTCGCTCGAAACCCTGGCCTTCCAATTCTCCAAATCGGTCACCGACGCGGGCCTCGTCCACCTCGCGGGCCTCGACAAGTTGACCAACCTCGAATGCAACGGCATCAACGGCGACCGACCGCACACCGCCGCCGGCATCGCCGCGATCGCGAAACTCAAGGCGTTGAAATACCTCCACGTCGGAGTCGTTCCGGCGGACGCGGCGACCGTCGAAAAACTCCAATCGCTCGAGCGACTCGAACGGCTGCGGTTGAGCGTGCCGGCGAACTTGGACGATGCGGGACTGGCGAGGCTCGCGCAACTGAAAGCGATCCAGGAACTGGACATCGCGAAGACATCGGTCACGGCCGCCGGCGTGGCGGCGTTCCGCAAGGCCCGGCCGGAAGTCAAGCTAACGAGCGATATCGAACCCGACCGCGCGGCGGCGGAGTGGGTCATCGGCAAGGGCGGGACCGTGCAAATCCCCGGCAACGTCGGCTACGTGACCGAACTCGCCAAGCTGCCGCCCGGGCCGTTCAAGATCATCGCCGTCGAACTGGGACTGCGCCCCGTCGTGACCGACGCCGACCTCGACCGGTTCCGCGACCTCGCGTCCCTCACGTACCTCTCCGTCAATGGCCCGGTCACCGACGCCGGGATCGCGAAGCTGGCCGAGTTCCCCAACGCCGGGATCTTGAAGACGCTCATCGTCCCTTCGCCGGAAACGACCGACGCCGCGTTCGCCGCCCTCCCGCGGTTCAAATCGCTCGTCCGCTTCCAACTTAGCAGCGCGAAGGTGACCGGCGCGGGCCTGGCCCATTTGAAGGGGTCGAACGTCGAATCCCTGCACCTGTGCCAAGCGAAGCTCGCCGACGCGGAACTCGCGAAACTCAAGGACCTGCCGAAGCTGACCGTGCTCGACCTCACCGAAACGACGATCACCGACGCCGGCCTCAAGCACGTCGGCGGGTTGAAGCCCTTGACGGTTTTGTATCTCTATGGCGTCCTGAATGTAACCGACGCCGGGGCGAAGCACTTGGAAGGGTTGACGGAATTGGAAATGTTGCACGCGAACGCCGTTCCGTTCGGCGACGCCGGGTTCGCGTCGCTGGCCAAGCTGCCGAAGTTGAAGCGGCTGTACGCGGACTTCTTGCCAAACGTCTCCGACACCGGAATGAGGGCGCTGGCGAAGTCGCCGTCCCTGGAATTGGCGACACTCGGTAACTCGCCGCTGACCGACGCCGGGCTGGCGGCGCTGTCCGCGTGCCAGTCGCTGAAGTCGGTCCGGGTCGGCCAGACGAAGGTGACGGCGGCGGGCGTGGCGGCGTTTCGCAAAGCCCGGCCGGACGTGATGCTCGCGAGCGACTTCGACAAGTAGCGACGCCCGCCATGCGTCGCGTCAGTTCCGCACCACGATCGCGTCGTCGTCGGCGAACGTCTGCCCGTTCGCCAGGCGGCCGGTCAGGATCCCCTTCGTATCGCCGACGCGGAATCCCGCGATCTTCACGTCGTAGTTCGCCACCAGGTCGAGGCGGCCGTCGCCGTTCACGTCCCGCAGCGAGACCTGCGGCGCGCCGGTCTTCTTCTGGCGGGCGATGGAATCTTCGGTCCCGGCGCGGCCGAAGCGGATCGTGCCCGCGTCCACGCTCCGCGCGTCGAACAGCGCCGTCGACAGGATCGCCACTTCCACCGTCTTCGCGGTCTTCAGCCGGATGTCGTTGGCGGCGTTGCCCGGCAGGATGTCGATCGCCACGACCGGCGCCTCGTTCACGTCGGTGAGGTTGATGGTGACGGTGGCCTGGGCGCTCAGGCCGCCCGTGTCGGTGGCGCGGACGGCGAGGGCGAAGATCGGCGTGGTCTCGAAATCGAGGGCGGCCGAATTCGCGACGGTGACGACGCCGCTGGCGGGGTCGATGGCGAAGGCGCCGGCGGTGTTGCCGGCGACGATGGCGTAGGTGAGGGCGTCGCCGTCGACGTCGGCGCCGACGATGGTGCCGACGCCGGTGCCGTTCGGGGAGTTCTCCGGCAGCGAGAGCGTCGCCGGGGCGAGCGTCGGGGCGTCGTTGACGGGGTTCACCGCGATCGTGACGGTGGCGACGTTGCTGGCCGCTTGGCCGTCGGAGGCGCGGAACGTGAACGAGTCGGAGCCGTGGTAGTTCGCGTTCGGCGCGTAGGTGTAGGAGCCGTTGGCGTTGACGGCGACGGTGCCGTTCTTGGCGGTGCCGACGAGGGCGAAGGTGAGGGCGTCGCCGTCGACGTCGGCGCCGAGGAGGGTACCGTTGAAGGCCGTGTCCTCGTCGGTGGCGGCGGAGCCGTCGGCGGCCGTCGGGGCGTCGTTGACCGGGGCGACGGTAATCGCGACGGTGGCGACGTTGCTGCTCGCCAGACCGTCGGAGGCTTGGAACGAGAACGAGTCGGCGCCGTGGAAGTCGGGGTTGGGCGTGTAGGTGTAGGCGCCGTTCGGATTCACGACCACGACGCCGTACCGGGCGGCGTCGACGAGCACGAACGCGAGGGGATCGTTGTCGGCGTCGGCGCCGAGCAGGGTGCCGCCAAGGGGCGTGTCTTCGTCCGTGGTGGCGGAATCGTCAACGGCGACCGGGGCGTCGTTGACGGGGTTCACGGTGATGAAGACGGTGGCGACGTTGCTGCGGAGGGCGCCGTCGAAGGCGGTGTAGGTGAAGGAATCGGTGCCGGTGAAATTCTCGTGCGGCACGTAGACCGGGTTGCCCTGTTCGTCGAAGGTCAGCGACCCGTTGGCGGGCGGCGTTTCGATCTGGATGCCGAGCGCGTCGCCGTCGACGTCGGCCACGGGCAACACGATGACCAACTCGTGGTCCTCGTCGACCGCGACGTCGAGGTCGTCGGCGGTCGGGGCGTCGTTGACCGGGGCGACGGTGATGGCGATGGTGGCGACGTTGCCGTCGGCGGCACCGTCGTTGGCGCGGAAGGTGAAGGAGTCGGCGCCGTGGAAGTCGGGGTTGGGGGTGTAGGTGTAGACGCCGTTCGCGTTGACGACGGCGGTGCCGTTCTTGGCCTGGCCGACGAGGGCGAAGGTGAGCGGATCGTTTTCGACGTCGCTGGCGGTGAGGGTGCCGCCGACGGGGGTGTCTTCGTTGGTGCTGGCGGAGCCGTTGTTCGCGACCGGGGCGTCGTTCTTGGCGCCGACTTCGAAGAACGCGCTGGCCTCGGCGGAGAAGCCGGCGTCGTTGGTAACGCGGTAGGTGAAGACGTCGTTGCCGTGGAAGTTCGGGTTCGGCGTGTAGACGAATTTGCCGTCCGCGCCGAAGGTCAGCGAGCCGAAGTTCGGGCCGGAGAGGAGGACCGCCGTGAGCGGTCGTCCGTTCGGGTCGCGGTCGTTGAGGAAGACGCCGGCGCCGTCGGCGACGTAGTTCGCGTCTTCGAAGAGGAAGTAGAAATCGTTTTCGGCGGTCGGCTTGGCGGTGGGCTGGTATTCGAAGGCGCCGATGTCGACGGCGGCGCCGGCGGGGCGCAACTCGCCGCGCTGGTCGATGGTCGGCGTATTGGCGTTGACGACGCCCTTGTCCTGCGCGGGGCTGCCGGCGAGGAGGGGCCGGGTCTGCGGCAGTCCGCCGTTGTTGCCGAGGAGGCCGAGGAGCGGGTCGATGGGATTGGATCCCGTGCCGAGGAAATCGCTGGCGATCCAGCCGCCGGAGCCGGCCGCGTTGCCGATGAGGTTGCCGCCGGTGCTAGTGATGGTGCCGGCGAATTCGGGCGCGTTGCTGACGGAGGGACTGGAATAATTTCGGGCAACAATGGAGTTCTGGATGAATCCGAGCGCGACGGTACCTTGTATGCCCACACTGTAGATGCCGCCTCCGAGTCCGGAGGCAATCGACAACGGCAGCGCCCGATTATCGACGACGGTCGAGCTGAAGAGCCGGAGCGTGCCGGCGACGTTGGCGATGCCGCCGCCTCGGGACACCTTGTTGATGGCGCCCTGCGCCAGACTGCCGGCGATGTTGCCGGTGAGGGTGCTGTTGACGACTTCGAGATAGCTGGTCGTGAGGATGGCGCCGCCCTGGCCGTTGATGCCGGAGGCGGCATTGCGGAGGAACGTGGAGCGGTTGACGCGGGCTTCGCCGCGATTGAAGATCGCGCCGCCTTGTGCGCCCGCCGTGCTCGAGTCGTTGACGGCGTTGCGCGTCGCCTTGTTGTCGTTGAACTGGGAGGTGGTGACGAACAGGTTGCCGCCGGAGGTCGCGATGGCGCCGCCGTCGAGGGCGGAATTGAAGGCGAAGAACGAATCGACGATGTTGACGAAGGAACTGCGGGCGTTGATGGCGCCGCCCTCGCCAGCGGTGTTGGCGCTGAAGATCGCGCCGGCGATGCTGATCGATCCGGCGCCGACGTTGATCGCTCCGCCTACGGGCAACGTTGTGGCCGCATTCGCGCCGTTGCCTTCGAACTTGCCGACGTTCATCGTGACCGTGGCGTTGGACGAGTTATTGTCGATGGCGCCGCCGCGCCCCGTGGCGAAGTTGGATTTGAAGTCGACGTTGTTGAGGGTGAGCGTGCCGAGGTTGTGGACGCCCCCGCCGTTGACCACGTTGCCGCCGTCGCGGATGGCGAGGCCGGCCAGATCGAGCTTCGCGCCGGCGTGCACTTCGAAGACGCGATCGAGGCCGCCGATCGACACGAACGAGAACACGGCGTTCGGCACGAGCAGCGCCGATTCGATCCGTGTGACGCCGCTGGCATCGGTGATGTCGAGGTCGCCCGTGGCCGCGGCGTTCTCGTTCGCGCCGGCCAGCGAGAGCGTGTGCGTGCCGGTCGTGAGGATGATCGTGTCGTCGCCGGGGTTGGCGTTCGCCGCGATCACCGCTTCCCGCAGCGAGAGCAGATTGTCGCCCGGCGTCGATTCGGCGTTCGTCGTGACGACGTACGTCGCCGGCACGTCGCGGGTTTCCAATTGAACCAACCGCATCGGAGCGGGCCGGGGTTTCTTGCGAGTACGAGACATGGGAAGGATCGCGCGAAGGAGGAAAAATGTGATGAAAGACTAACCATACGCTCCGTCGGAGACAAGCGAGGTTATGCGGCCCCGTGACGAATTCGCCGAAACTCTCGACAGGAGGGCCTTGGCCTTGCGGCCGGGGCCGAATTTCGCCTACAACGGCGGCGGTTCCGCCCGCGCAAGGATGCGATGCCGTGAGGTCGACGGACCCGCCCGATAGCCCGGGGCGCTTGGCCCACGCGATGGCCGCCGCCGTCGCTTTCAGCCTGCGCGCGCCGTGGCTCGTGCTGGTCCTCGCCTGCGCGAGCGTCGGCGCCGCCGCCCACTACGCCGCCACCCGCCTCGAATACCGCACCCAGCGCAACGATCTGATCGCCAAGGACAAGGACTGCCAGGTCCGCTGGCAGCGCTACCTCGACGCCTTCGGGGACGACGACGATCTCATCGTGGTGATTCGCGGCGGCGACCGCGCCCGCATGGCCGCCGCGGCCGACGACGTCGCGGCGCAATTGAAGCGGCGCCCCAAGCTCTTCGACCGCGTCTTCCACGAAGTGGACCTGCGCAAGCTGCACGCGAAATCGCTGTTCTTCCTCTCCGTCGAGGAGTTGCACGCCGTCGCGCGCCGGCTCGACGGCATGGAGCCGCTGCTCGGCCCGCTCGGTCCGCTCACGTGGCGCACGCTCTCGCTGCACGCGCTCGTCGTGCAGGCGACCGTGGCGAAGCAATCGAAGAAACCCAGCGACGCCGACCGCGAGCTCCAGGGGCTGATGCCCGGCCTGCTCGATGCGGCCGCGCGGGCGCTCGCCGATCCGAGCGATTATCGCAATCCGTGGCGGCTCGCCGGCGACGACGGGCGCGCCGCCACGCTTCGCGAACCGCAGAAATTCTTCACGCCCGACGGCCAGCTCGCGCTCGTGCTCGCCCGGCCGGTGAAGGACGCGCAGTCGTTCGCGCCCGTGCGCTCCGCCTGCGCCACGGCACGCGCGATCCTCGCCGACGCGCGGGTTTCGCACCCCGATCTCGAGTTCGGCCTGACCGGCTTGCCGGTGCTCGAAACCGACGAGATGGCCGCCTCCGAGGAGGACTCCACGTTCGCCTCGTGGCTGGCGCTCGCCGGCGTCGCCGTGCTGTACTTCGTCGTCTACCGCGGCGCCCGGTATCCGCTGCTGACCGTCGGCACGCTGCTCGTCGGCTGCGCCTGGGCGCTCGGCTGGGCGGCCCTCACCGTCGGCCACCTGAACATCCTGTCGGCGACCTTCGCGGTGATGATCATCGGGATGGGGGACTACGGCGTGTTGTGGGTGGCGCGCTATGACGAGGAGCGCCGCTTCGGCCGCGACGCGGCGGAGGCGCTCCTCGAGACGGCGCGCCGGGCCGGGCCGGGCATCGCGACGGCCGCGGTCACTACGTCGCTGGCGTTCTTCGCGACGATGCTCGCGGACTTCCAAGCCGTCGCCGAGCTGGGCTGGATCGCGGGCTGCGGCGTGCTGCTCTGCGCCGCCGCCTGCGCGACCGTGCTGCCCGCGCTGCTGATCCTCCTCGAAGGCGAGCGCGACCCGGCGGCGCGGACGATCCCGATCGCGTCGGCGCGGCCGTTCCTGCCGTTCGTCTCGGCGAAGCCGAAGCTCGTGCTGCTCGTCGGCCTCATGCTGCTCGCGGGGGCGGCGCTCGGCGGCGGACGCGTGCGCTACGACGCGAACCTGTTGAACATGCAGGCGAAGGGCCTGGATTCGGTGGCGTGGGAGCACGAACTGATCGATCACGCCGCCGGGGCGACCTGGGACGCGATGAGCCTCGCGCGCACGCGGGGCGAGGCGCTCGCGTTGAAGGCGCGCTACGAGTCGCTGCCGGGCGTCGGCAGGGTCGTCGAGGCGGCGAGTTTGCTGCCCGAGGACGGCGAGGCGAAGCGGTCGCTGGTGGCGGCGATCCGCGCGAAGCTGGCGAACCTGCCGGACGCGGTGGCCGATCCCGTGGCCGCCGACGCCGGCGCGGTGGCCGAATTGGTGCGCACTTGGCCCGAGACCGGCGCGATCGTGGCGGAGCTGGGCCGGCCCGGCGCGAACGAGCGCCTGCGCGAGTTCGATCGCCGGCTGCGCCGGGATCTGCTCGCCGCGCTGCGGGAGCTGCGCGCGGTCGGCGACGCGGAGCCGATCACCCTTTACGATCTGCCGAAGGGCTTCCGCGAGCGGTACGTGGGCCGGCGCGGCGAGTTCCTCGTGCGCGCCTTCGCGGCCGATTCGCTCTGGGAATTCGACAAGCTGCGGGCGTTCACCGAGGCCGCCGCGACGGTCGACCAGGACGCGACCGGCAAATCGTTCCGCACGCTCGAAGGCCTGCGGCAGATGAAGGCCGGCTTCGAGCGCGCGGGGCTGTGCGCGCTCGCCGTCATCGTCCTCGTGCTCTGGCTCGACTTCCGCGATCTCCGCCGCGTGCTGCTCGGCCTGCTGCCGCTCGCCGTCGGCCTCGCGCTCACGCTCGGCATCCTCGGCCTCGCCGGCATCCCCCTGAACCCCGCGAACCTGATCGCCCTGCCCCTCATCGTCGGCGTCGGCGTCGACAACGGCGTCCACGTCCTCCACGACTACGCCGAGCGGCTGCCCGGCCGGCTCTACCGGCTCGGCGCCGCCACCGGCCGCGGCATCGCCGTCGCCGCCCTCACCACCATCCTCGGCTTCGGCACCCTCGCGCTCGCGCGCCACCGCGGCATGGCCGGCATGGGCCTCACGCTCGCCCTCGGCGTCGCCGCCTGCATGCTCGCCGCGCTCGTCGTCCTCCCCGCGATCCTCCGCCTCGCGGACGCCCGCGCACTCCGCCGCGCCGAAGCCCCGGCTTCCGACCGCCTCGCGGCCTAGCCCACCGGCGGGATGTAGCGGTTCTGAAGCTCGATGTAATCCTCGCGCGGCGGGCTGAAGATGTCGAGCGCCAGGCACGGCCCGCCCACCGCCACCGCCCGGTGCGGCGTATGCGGCGGGATGATGAACATCGCCCCCGGTTCGACAATTCGCGTCTCGTCGCCGATGGTCAGTTCCATCCGTCCGCGGATCAGCATCCCCGCCTGCTCGTGCGGGTGCGAATGCGTCGGCACGATCGCGCCCTCGTCCATCTCCAGGTACGAGAGCATGATGTGCTTCCCGAACGGCGTGCGGATCCGCACCCCCGGCAGCGGCTCGAACTGCGGCACGGACGCGAGGTCGACGAACGGCATGGGAGGGACCTCCGGTTGCAGAATCAAAGCTGAGAATAGAATATTCCCAGGCTACTCTTTCCCCAGCACGCCATCGACGACCCAGCAGCCGCGAACGTGAGGCCCGTCGCCGCGGCAATGGCTCAGGATGTCGTCGTTCTCGCAGTCGGCGTCCTGAAGCGCGTCGGCGAGGATCGGCAGCCGGTCGAAGGCGCGGTCGTCGTGGATTCCCTGTGCGATGCCGAGAACCGTTGAGGTAAGCCAAGCGGATTCGAAGGCGACGGGACGGAAGGGGTTGCCGACGATATCCCGAAATGCCGAGCAAAACTCGCGTTGGACGAGTATCGAATTCGCTTTCCACTCGGCATCGTTCTCCCCGGGTGGGCCGTAGGGCGAATCCGGATATTTCAGGCACTCGCTGGCACAAAATGCGGCCCAGATGGGGTTATCCGTTTCGAGATTGCTGACGAACGCCCGCACACTTGAAGTGCGTGGGAACGGGTAGTCGAGTGGAACGAGACGATCCGGCAATTTCAGAAGCGAGAGATGCGGTCCCGTACCGGAAACCCAAGCGTCGTACGCATCGAATATCCCTCGCTCTTCGTCATCGAAGAACTGTCGAATTCTCCTGCCCAGATCGACGGCCAGCCATCGGAACCCTCGGAGGTTGAAGCGATCGAAGCCATACTTCGCCAAGGCCGTCGGTTCATGACACGTCAGCCATTCCGCTTCGGTCATTGCACGCCTCCCGTATCCCCGATGATATCGCAGTTCCTCGACTTCCGAAGTCCGGCTTCGACTTCGGAAGTCGGGGCGCGCGCTTTTGATTCGTGACGCGAACGGCGCCGCGTGGTATCCTCGTCTCGTCGATGCGGCCCGCCTCCACATTGGATAACCCCATGCGTTCGACCTTGCGATTGATCGCCATCTTCGTTCCGCTGGTTGCGGCAATTGCCTATCTCGGCATGCCGACCGACGCGAAGGACGAACCGGCGAAGAAGTACGAATGCCGCTGGGCCGACGAGCCGATCGCGCTCGACGGTAAGGCCGACGACGCGGCCTGGAAACATGCGCAGACGATCGACTCGTTCCGGCTGCCGTGGCTCGGCAAGGACGATCGGCCCGCGAAGGAGGCCACGCGCGCGAAGCTCCTCTGGGATCGCGACTACCTCTACTTCTTCGCCGAGATGGACGACGCCGACCTCTTCGCCGACGTGGCCGAACACGACGGCGATACGTGGAAGAACGATTGTTTCGAGCTCTTCTTCCGGCCGTCGAAGCAGCATGCCGGGTACTTCGAGTTCGAAGTGAGCGCCGCGAACACGACGCTCGACGCGTTCTTCCCGAAGTGGGATTTCGATTCCCTTGGCAAGAACATCAAGACCGGCGAATTCCAACTGGAAACGAAGGTTGCCCTGAGGGGCACTCTCAATCGGCGCGACGACAAGGACACCGGCTGGTCCGTCGAAGGCCGCATACCGTGGTCCGATTTCCTGCGCGCCGGCGGGCGGCCCGAGCCGGGCGAGGAATGGGCGTTCGCGCTCTGCCGCTGCGACTACGACCAGGCCTGGAAGGAACCGGAGCTGAGCACGACGGCCGCGATCCGCGAGAAGAAGCTCGGCGCGTTCTTCCACCAGACCGACGACTACGCTCCGCTCGTCTTCGTCGGCCCGGACGCGACGACGGCGAAGCCCTACGGCGTCGCGAAGGCGACCCCGAAATCCACGGTCGTCGGTTCCCCCGACCCGCCGCTGCCGTACAAGACGAAGCGCCTCTATCCGAACTTCGCGCCGACCTTCCCGATCATGGTGAAGGCGGTGCCCGGCACGGATCAGTTGTTGCTCATCACGCAGGACCGGCCCTACTCGGCCACCGGGTTCTGGCGCGTGAAGGACGACCCCGCGGTGAAGACCACCGACGCCGTGAAGATGTTTGACACGCCCGACGGCGGCTCGGCCACCGACTTCTGCTTCCATCCGAAGTTCGCCGAGAACGGCTACGTCTACGTCGGCTGGAACGGCAAGGGGAACGGGAAGATCAAGAAGAAGTCCAACCGGATCACGCGCTACACGATGCAGACGAAGCCACCGTACACGCTCGACGAGAAGAGCGCGCTCAACATTCTCGAATGGGAGTCCGACGGGCACAACGGCCTCGCCGTCTGCTTCGGACTCGACGGCATGATGTACGTCACCAGCGGCGACGGCACCTCCGACTCCGACACCGACGTGACCGGCCAGCGCGGCGATACGCTCCTGTCCAAACTACTCCGCATCGACGTCGACCGGCCGACGAACCAGAAGGCCTATTCCATACCGAAGGACAATCCGTTCGTCGGCAACACCGAGTTTACGCCGGAGACCTACGCCACCGGGTTCCGCAACCCGTGGCGCATCGCCTGCGACGAGAAGACCGGGCACATCTGGGTCGGCAACAACGGCCAAGACCTGTGGGAACAGGCGTACTTCGTCCGCCCGCGCGACAACTTCGGATGGAGCGTCTACGAGGGCAGCCACGTCTTCTACGAGAATCGCAAGCTGAACAGCACGCCGCACACGAAGCCGGCGATCGAGCACCACCACTCCGAGTTCCGCTCGCTCACCGGCGGCATCGTCTACTACGGGAAGCAACTCCCCGAACTCAACGGAGTCTACCTGTATGGCGACTACTCGACGGGTCGCATTTGGGGCATGAAGCACGACGGCGCCAAGCCGGTCTTCCACAAGGAACTCGCGACGCCGCGGATGCAGATCACCGCGTTCGGCGTGAATACGCGCGGCGAGTTGCTCGTCTGCGACCACCGCGGCGCCGGCGAGGGCGGCTTCCACACCCTCGTGCCGAACACCGACGCGCCGACCACGAACTTCCCCCGCAAGCTCTCCGACTCCGGCCTGTTCGCGAACGTGGCGACGCATGCGATGGCGCCGGGAGTCATCCCGTATTCCGTGAACGCGCCGTTCTGGTCCGACGGGCTGCACAAGGAGCGGTTCCTCGCGATCCCGTCGAATGATCCGATCGGGTTCAAGCGCAGCCGGGGCTGGGATTTCCCGGACAAGACGGTGATCGTGAAGAGTTTCGCGCTGGAGGCGGAGGAGGGGAACGCGGCGAGCCGGAAGTGGATCGAGACGCGGTTCCTGACGAAGCAGGGGACGGAATGGTTCGGCTACACGTACCTCTGGAACGAAGCGGGGACGGACGCGGAACTGATACCGTCGGGCGGGATGGATAAGGAGTTCACCGTCAAGACGGCGGCCGGCGAGCGGAAACAGACGTGGCATTATCCGAGCCGTTCGGAGTGCATGGTGTGCCATAGCCGGGCGGCGAACTTTGTGCTGGGGCTTTCCGAAGAGCAGATGAACAAGGACCACGACTACGGCACGTGCACCTCGAACCAGTTGCGGGAACTCGAGCACCTTGGCCTGCTGAAGTACGATGCCGGTGGCGAGGCGCGCGGCGCGATCCGGGCGCGGGGCGAGGCGAAGAAGCTGACGGGGAAAGGCCTCGACGAATACGTTTCGATCCATTCGCAACAGCCGAACCAGCGGAAGGCGAAGGAGTCGGGCCTCCTGCACCAGTCGCCGGCGGCGTTCAGGAAACTCGTCGATCCGTACGATCCGAAGCAGGACTTGACGGCGCGGGCGAAGTCGTGGCTGCACGTGAACTGCTCGTCCTGCCACGTCGAGGCCGGGGGCGGAAACGCGGCGATGGAGTTGGAGTTCGCGACGGCGCTCGACAAGATGCGGATCGTGGACGTGCCGCCGTTGCACAAGACGTTCGACCTGCCGGAGGCGAAGCTGGTGGCGCCGGGGAAGCCGGAGTCGTCGGTGTTGCTGGCGCGGTTGAGTCGTCGCGGTCCGCACCAGATGCCGCCGCTGGCGAGCAACCGCGTGGACGAGCGCGGCGCGGCGCTGATCCGCGAGTGGATCGCGAGTTTGAAGAAGTAGCCGGTTCGCTACAATCTCCGTCTATGTCGCCATCCCGCAAGCGGCTGTGGCTCGCCGCGCAGGCCGCCCTCGCCGTCGCCATCCTCGTGGCGGTCGGCCGGCACTTCTGGAAGATGCTGGACGACGACGCGATCGCCTCGCTGTCGATCGGCCCCCGCGCGTGGTACCTGATTCCCGCCGGACTGTTGTACCTCTGCGCGCATACGACGTGGGGCACCTACTGGTGGATGCTCTTGCACTACCAGAAGGTGGACGTGTCGTGGGGCGCCGGGGTGCGAGCGTATTTCGTGAGCCAGTTCGGCAAGTACGTACCGGGGAAGGTCTGGGTGCTGGCGCTGCGGTACGGCCAGCTTCGCGACCGATCGGGCGCGTCGTTCCCGTTGATCGGCCTGACGGCCGCGTACGAGACGCTCGTGACGATGGCGTCGGGCGCGATGCTGGCGGCGCTCCTGATTCCGCACACGGGCATCGGCGGCGAATACGCCAGCGGGCAGGGGCCGATCATCGCGGGGATCGCGGCGCTGCCGCTCGGGCTGTTCGGCCTCGTGCGGCTGGTGAACCGGATCACGCGCCTGCGGAAAGGGCCGGATGCGCAGGCGGTGTCGAACACGCCGTTGTGGCTCTTGGTCGTCGGCCTCTTGCAGGCGAGCTGCGCGTGGTGTCTGCTGGGGTTGAGCGCCGGGCTGGTGGCGACGGCGGTCGTGCCGTCGTTCCCGACGCGCTACCCGGCGGACCTCGCGAGCGTGACGGCGTCCTACGTGATCGGTTTCATCATCTTCGTCGCGCCCGGGGGCCTCGGCCCGCGCGAGTTCGTGCTGGTGAAGTGCCTCGAGCCGCGGCTCGTCGATCTCGTGGCGAATCCGGCCGGGCAGGCCGTGGCCATCGCGGTGCTGCTGCGGCTGGTCTGGACGGCGTTCGAAGTGGCCTGCGCGGGGAGCCTGTACCTGGGCCACAAACTCCTGCGGTCCCGACCGAAGACGGAGACACCCCCATGAGGCCGGCGCCCGTCGCGAACCTGCTGTCGCTGGTGATCCCGGTCTACAACGAACGGGAGAGCCTCGCCGCGCTCCGCGACGAGATCGAGGCGGCCACGCGCCCGCTGAACCGCGAGCTCGAAATCCTCTTCGTGGACGACGGCAGCCGCGACGGCTCGTGGGACGCCATCCGCGAGCTGGCGGCGAAGGATCCGCGCGTCCACGGCCTGCGCTTCCGCCGGAACTTCGGCAAGGCGGCCGCCTTGAACGCCGGCTTCGCCCGCGCCGCCGGCGACGTCGTCATGACGCTCGACGCCGACCTGCAGGACGATCCGAAGGAGATCCCGCGCTTCCTCGCCGAGGTCCAGAAGGTCGACGTCGTCAGCGGCTGGAAGCAGGTCCGGCACGACCCGTGGCACAAGGTCTTCCCCAGCCGCGTCTTCAACGGCATGGTGTCGTGGCTGACCGGCGTGAAGCTGCACGACCACAACTGCGGCTTCAAGGCGTACCGCGCCGAGGTGGTGCGCGAGGTGCGGCTGTACGGCGAACTGCACCGCTTCGTGCCGGTGCTGGCGGCGGCGGAGGGCTTCACCACCGGCGAGATCGCCGTACAGCACCGGTCGCGGAAGTTCGGCCGCTCCAAGTTCGGCGCCCGCCGCTTCCTGAAGGGGTTCCTGGACCTGCTGGCCGTCTGGTTCCGCACGAATTTCGGATACCGCCCGATGCACGCGTTCGGCACGCTCGCCGTCGTGCTCGCGATCGCGGGCGTCGCGTTGCATCTCGCGCTCTCCTTCCTGCCGCTCGGGACGACGATCCCCGGCCTGCTGGGGATTTTCCCCGGCTTGCTGTACCTGCTCGCGGGGCAATCGGTGTTCTGCGGCTGGATGGCGGAACTGAACCTCGCCCGTTCGCCGTCGATCGAACCGTACCGCATCGGCGAAACCACGCACCCGAAGCCGACCTCGTGATGACCGACGCCACCGCCGTGCTGCGCCGATCGCTGTACCTCGTGCTGACGTGGGTGGCCGTGGCCATCGCGGCGGGGCAGGTGGTGGGCGTGGAGAACCTGGTCGAGCCGAGCCGGTACAAGCCGGCGGCGGGGAAGTTCGGCGCGGAGCGCGATCCGCTGTTCGTGCCGCCGCGGACGTGGCCGGCGGAGCGGCCGGAGCCGACGCCGATGTTCGGCTCGAACGACCGGTCGCGTTGGGCGACGGTGCGGGCGCTCGTGGACGACGGGACGTTCGTCGTCGGCCAACGGAAGAACCTCGGCGCCGTCGAGCCGCCGTTCCAGGACGAAGGCATCATCTTCGAAAGCGGCTGGGAAGCGGTCGACAAGATCATGGACCCGAGGACGGGCGAGTTCTACTCCACGAAGCCGCCGCTCTTCTCCGTGATGGTGGCGAGCGAGTACTGGGTGTTGAAGCATCTGTTCGGGTGGCAATTCAACCGCGACAAATGGCCGATCGTCGTGACGGTGCTGCTGACGGTGAACGTGCTGCCGTTCGCGATCTACCTGATCCTGCTCGCGCGGCTGATCGAGGACCACGGCGCGAACGACTTCGCGAAGGTCGCGACGTTCGCGGCCGCGGCGTTCGGCACATTCGTCACGACGTTCGCGGTGACGCTGAACAACCATACGCCCGCGATCTGCTGCGCCCTGTTCGCGCTCTATCCGATCCTGCGGAAACGCCCGGCGGGCGCGGCGGAATCGCCTCTCGAATTATTCTTCAGCGGCATCTTCGCCGGGTTGACGTTCACGTTCGAGCTGCCGGCGGCGGCGTTCGTGGCGGTTCTCGGCCTGACGCTCCTGCTCGCGCGGCCGAGGGCGGCTCTGATGGCGTTCCTGCCCGGCGCGCTGATCCCGATCCTCGCCCTGCTCGCCTGCAACTACTGGGCAATGGGCACGCTCTCGCCCGCCTACGCCGAGTTCGGCAACGCGTGGTACCGCTACCCCGGCAGCCACTGGCTCAAGGCCGACGACCCGAACGCCCGCGGCATCGACTTCAATCGGCAACCGACGGCGGTGTACGCCTTCAACCTGCTCCTCGGCCACCATGGCTGGTTTAGCCTCACGCCGGTCTGGGCGATCGCGCTCTACGGGCTGATCCGAATGGCGCGAAACGACCGCGAAGCCCGCATACGTTGGTTGGGGCGCCTCGCGCTCGTCGTCTCCCTCGTGGTGTTCGCGTTCTACCTGACTCGCACGAAGAGCTACAACTATGGCGGGAACACCGCGGCCGCGCGCTGGCTGCTCTGGCTGACGCCGGCGTGGCTCCTCGGCCTGCTTGCCGGCGCCGGACGCCTCGCGGATCGACGCTGGGGTCGGTGGCTCGTGGCGGCGGCGCTCGGCGTCTCCGTGCTCTCGGTCTTCTACCCGTCCACGAACCCGTGGCGGTCGCCCTGGCTCCTGCAACTGGCCGAGACCCTCGATTGGGTCCATTACGGTTGAACGAGGATCGCGCGGCGATGGCGGACTCTCCCGGCGGATACCTGATCGCGTGCCTCGACGGCGGCTACGGCGAGGCGCTCCCGCTCGCGCCCGGCACGCGCTACACCCTCGGCCGCGCCCCCTCCAATCGCATCCCCCTCCGCGACGACCTGTGCAGCCGCGAACATGCCGAAATCCACTGGTGCGACGGCGCCTGGCACATCCGCGACCTCGGCAGCCTCAACGGCTCGCACGTCAACGACGAGAAGCTCGACCGCGAGCGGGAGCTCGTACCCGACGACCGCGTCCGCTTCGGCAATTCGCGCTTCCTCTATCTGCGGGACCTCGCCGACTTGCCGACGAACCAACCGGAGCGGCCGACGCGCGAGCCGGGCACCGTCGCGATCAAGTCGCGCATTGGGGATTCGAAGTACATCGCGAACCGCAAGCCTTCGGCGGAGGCGCCGACGGCGGAGTACGCGATCCGCGGCCGGCACGTCTCGCCGACGGAGGCGGTGGCGATCCTGTACCAGCTCGCGCTCGACAGCGCGACGGCGGCGACGCCGTCGGAGTTGGCGGAGACGGTGCTGGCGGCGATCTTCGCGGGGACGCCGGCGGAGGTGGCGGCCGTGCTGGCCGTGCCCGCCGGCCGCGACGCGGAGTTGGTGTCGTACCGGTCGCGCGGCGACGGCAAGCCGACGTACCACAAGGTGTCGAGCTTCGTGACGGCGGAGGTGGCGGCCACGCGGCAGGCGGTGCTCGCCGAGGACGTCGCCAACGAGAAGAGCCTGAAGAACCGCGACAGCGTGAACGACCTGAAGGCGGCCAGCCTCATCTGCGCGCCGGTGCAGGCGGACGGCGAACTGCTCGGCCTCGTCCACGTCTACAGCACGTCGGGGCAGCGCCGGCTGAACGGCGACGACCTCGACTTCGCCCTCGCCGTCGCGCGGCAGCTCGGTACCGCGTGGCAGCGACTGCGCCGCGAGGCCGGTCTCTCCGCCGAAGTGAAGTCGCTCAAAGACCGCTTCCAGCTTGCCAGCGAACTCGTCGGCGACAGCCCCGAAATCAAGGCGATCGAAACGCAGATCGCCCGGGTCGCCCCCACCAAGGCGACGGTGCTCATCCGCGGCGAGAGCGGCGTCGGCAAGGAGCTCGTCGCTCGCGCCGTCCACCGCTCCGGCCCGCGCAAGGACGAGGCGTTCATCTGCCTCAACTGCGCCGCGCTCACCGAATCGCTGCTCGAGAGCGAACTGTTCGGCCACGAGAAGGGCGCCTTCACCGGCGCCACCGAGCGGATGATCGGCAAGTTCGAGGCGGCCGACGGCGGCACGATCTTCCTGGACGAAATCGGCGAGATGAGCGTCGGCACGCAGGCCAAGCTCCTGCGCGTGCTGGAAGGGCAGTCGTTCGAGCGCGTCGGCGGCAACGTGCCGATCCGCGTCGACGTGCGCGTCGTGGCCGCGACCAACCGGCCGCTCGAGGACGCCGTCCGCGACGGCACGTTCCGCAAGGATCTCTTCTTCCGGCTCCAGGTTGTGCAAGTCGACGTGCCGCCGCTGCGCCGCCGACCGACCGACGTGCCCCCGCTCGCCGAGCACTTCTTCCGCCACTACGCGAAGGAGACCGGCCGCAAGCTCAAAGGGCTATCCGCCGCCGCGCTCCGCAAGCTCGCCGACTACGACTGGCCCGGCAACGTCCGCGAGCTGCGCAACGTCATCGAACGCGCCGTCGTCCTCTGCGCCGGTCCGACGATCGACGAGGCGGACATCTGGCTCGCGCCGCTCGAACTGGCGAAGGCGGCCGAAGCACCCTTCGAGCCGAAGACCCTCGAGGCGTGGGAAGCGATCCACATCGGCCGCACCCTCGCGCACACCGACTGGAACAAATCGAAGGCCGCCGAACTGCTCGGCATCGAACGCTCGACGCTGGACCGGAAGATCAAGGCCTACGGCCTGAAGAAATAGCCGTCACAACCGGCACGTTCACCGCCGTTCGCCCCGTCGAATCGGATTCGGATTCTTCCAGCGGCGCCTCGCCGCGCGGTAGGATGGCGGTTCCGGCCGGAGTCCGCACCATGCCAGCGCCCCGTCGCGGTTTCACGCTCATCGAGCTGCTCGTCGTCATCGCGATCATCGCCGTGCTGATCGGCCTGCTCCTGCCGGCGGTGCAGAAGGTCCGCGCCGCCGCGGCGCGCATCAAGTGCACCAACAACCTCAAGCAGATCGCCCTCGCGGCCCACGCGCACGAATCCAGCTACGGCGAGTTCCCCGTCGGCCTCGCGCACCCCGGCCGCAACGGGCGGTACACCTCGCTGTTCGTCGAGTTGCTTCCGAACCTGGAACAGACGGCGCTTCAAGCGAATTGGAACTTCACCAGCCCGACCGCGAACTATGCGAGTTCGTCGGCGCCCGGCGCGGCGATGCTCGGCGTGTTCCTCTGCCCCGCCGAATCGGTCCCGTCGACGCCGCTGGTCTTCGGCAGCACGACGGCGGGGCGCGCCACCTACGCCGGCAACGGCGGCTCGCGGTCCTTCCCGCCCGCGCTGGCGAGCGGGGACGGCATGTTCCACGAGACCGGCCCGAGCGCCCTGCCCACGCCGAACCGCGGCGCCGTCCGCCACGGCGACATCCTCGATGGTACTTCGAACACGCTCTTCTTCGGCGAACGGATCCCGGACGACGGGCCGATGAACTCCTGGCACGGCGCGACGATCAACCCCGTGCCCAATCCGCCGATCCAAAGCTCGAACTTGTACATGCTCTGGTCCGCGCCGCCCTCGCCCTGGGCCGTCGCGCACGTGACCTGCGGCGCGTCCGCGGCGATCAACTTCAAGTTCCCGGCCGTCTACGATCCGGGATCGTACTTCCCGAATCCGCCGCCGACGATCGACTGGGCGCAGCTCGCGCCGGCGTGGTTCGCGCGCGTGTCGAGTTGGGGCAGCCAGCACACGGGCGGCGCGAACTTCGCGTTCGCCGACGGCGGCGTCCGCTTCGTGCGCGACTCCCTTCCGCTCGCGACCCTCGCCGCGATCAGCACGCGCGCCGGCGGCGAGTCGGTCTCAATCGAATAGTGCGACTTCGCCGCCGTTGCGCGTCCCGTACGCGCGCCACACGACGAGGCTCACGGACGAATTCACGGTTCGCACGGAACCGTCCATGAGCGCGACGTTCACCACGCCGCCGGCGTGATGGCTGCGGCTGGTGATGGCGGCGCAGGTCGGGATCGTGGCGCTGCTGCCTTCCTGGCGCGAGTTCACGTCCGCGTCGTAGTTGATGCCGGAGATGGTCACGGGTACTTTCGTGTTGGGCGTCAGCGTCGTCGTGAAGCCGGTATGGTGCACGCGTCCGTCGGGCCATTCGGTGTGGCCGGTGTTGTCGTTCGTGGTCGCCCCCATCTTGCGATCGGGCGCGGCCAACACTTGCGACTGCACGAACGCGAGCGTCCCGGCCGGATCGGTCGCCGGCGGCGGCGCGAGCGGCGGCGCGGCGGTCATGTTCCGCGAATAGGGCGTGAACGCCTTCACCTCGGCGATCATCAGCGTGTTGCTCATGCCGTCCACGATGCCGGTCGGCGTCACGCGAGCGTTGGGGAAGAAGACGCCGTCGCTCCCCTGGTTCGTGGCCGGATTCCAAACGAACCACGAACCCGCGTTGAACCCGTAGGTGTGCGGGTAGACGAACGGCAGGCCGCTCTTGAGGCGCACGGTATCGTGGATTTCGCTCGGGCACAGGAAGGTCGGGATGCGGGTCGTCGGCACGCCGGAGGCCGCGTTCGCCCCTTGGTCCCACGCTTGCTCATGGTTGACCTGCACGAGCGCATTGGCCTGCTCGATCTCGGCCAGGATGCGGCCGTGGACGCCCCACGAACCGTTGTTCGTCGTGAACGTCGTCCCGACCGGCGCGATCATCGACGGCGGAAACACCTGCCGGGCCGATTCGTAGTTGTGGACGCCGAGCGCCAGTTGCTTGATGTTGTTCTGGCATTTCGCCCGCGCGGCCGACTCGCGGACCTTCTGCACGGCGGGCAACAGGAGGCCGATCAGGATCGCGATGATCGCGATGACCACGAGCAGTTCGATGAGGGTAAATCCGCGTCGCATGGAGTCGCTCCGGTGTGGCGTTCGGAAGGTCGAACCGCAAATCCCGTGCCGCGATGTTCGCGGGTGAAACGACCCGACGGCGCGGTCCGGTTGGCCATTTCGCGCCCACCCGGTGGCACGAATGAGTCAGGCGTAACGTCGTCGAAGCCGCGGCTCTTCACTTCCAACGCTCGCGAAGCCGGTTGAACGGCCGCTCGACGGCGCGGTGGAGGACCTCCGCGAGGAGGAACGCGAGCACGAGCGCCGCCGCGAACTGCGCCTCGGGCGGGAGCGGGAGTTTCTTCGCCAGCACCAGCGCCTCGACATGGACGAGGTAGAGCGCGTAGGCCCGCGCTGCGACGAACTCGAGGATCGCGATGCGCCGGGCGCGTACCGACTCGGCCGCCACCACCCACGCCGCGAAGACGAGCGCCCAGCCGCCGGTGCCCCAGTCGGGCAGCCACCACTCCCAGAACGTGCGGTTCAGCGCCGCGAGCGCGACCAACGCGAGCGAGGCCGCGAAGAGCGGAGCGGCGAATCGTTTCATTCGTTCCCATTTCGCCGGCCGGTTCACGGCCAGCCACGCGAGCAGCACGCCGGCGAGGCATTGCTCGAAGAGCACGTGCGTCTCGGCGATGTGATAGTCGGGACGATGCCGGTAATAGCCCGCGATGTGCAGCCCGACGAGCGCCGAAACGAGGACCGCGAAGAACCACGTGGACTTTGGATACCGAACGGCGAGCAGGATCGCCGGGCCGATGACGAGGTAGAAATGCTCCTCGACGCACAGCGACCAGGTGACGCCGAGGAACGGCCGGTGTTCGAGATAGTTCTGCACGAAGAGGACATAGCGCCAGTCGAGGAGGTCGGCCTTGCCGGTGGCCGCGAGCTGGAGAAAGGTCGCGAACAGCACGGCGTAGTAGGCCGGCAGCGTGCGGAGCCAGCGGCGGATCCAGAAGCGGCGGACGCGGACGGTGCCGGTGGCGTTCGCCTCGCGGAAGAGCTGCGAGCCGAGGAGGAAGCCGCTGAGGACGAAGAAGAGATCGACACCGCGGCCGCCGACGGAGAGGGCCTTGGCGAATTCGGTGCCGCCGGCGAACTGGTTGGCGAAGTGCGTCGCCAGCACCATCAGGATCGCGGCGGCGCGGAGCCAGTCGAGCGCGGGGTTGCGCGCGGTCACGGGCGGAGCGCTCGGGCGAGCGCGAAAGCGGCGCGGAGGAGGAACAGGCCCGGCCGCGACCGATCGCGGTACGGGCCGCCGACGCCGAGGAGGCCGTCGTAGTAGCCTTCGACGATGGCGCGGGCCGAATCGCGTTCGCCGTTGGTCCGCTCAACGCGATAACGGTGGAGCAAGTAGGACAACAGGTGACGCCGGCTCGCCCAGCGGCCGCGGGCGCCGTCCTTCGCGCCGTGGTCGCGGAGCAGGCGGACGAGGTTCCGGGCGTCGTAGTAGCGCTGGAGCCGCTTCCCTTCGCGGCGGAATGTGCTGGACCCCTTGTGTCGCACGAGCGCATCCGTGACGATGCCGCACTTCGTCGCGCGGCCGGCGCGCAGGCACCAGTCCGATTCCTCGTGGATCAGGAAGTACCGCTCGTCCACGAGGCCGATCTTCTCGATCACGTCCTTGCGGATCATCAGGCAGCAGCCGTTCACGATGTCGCACGGCACGACGCCGACGGGGCGGTGTTCGTCCTGCGGCACGTCGATCGGCTGGAAGAACCCGTCCCGGTCCGGCCGGTTGAAGACGACGCCGGTGGTCTGCGTCTTGTCGGGTTCGTCCATGAAGCGGATGACGGGGCCGAGCACGCCGTAGTCGGGATGGGCGCGGGCGGCTTCCTTCAAGCGGCGGACGAAGCGCGGCGGCACGGTGGTGTCGTTGTTCAGCAGCACGATCCATTCGGCCCCGCGCGCGAGGGCGTGGCGCACGCCGAGGTTGTTCCCGCCGGCCCAGCCGCCGTTCACGTCGCTGCGGATCGCGTCGATCCAGGGGAATTCGAGCTGGAGCACCGGCAGCGGACTCGCGCGCGAGGCGTTGTCCACGACGACGACGCTCGCGGCGCCGTCCAGTTCCTCCAGCGAGCGCAGGCACTGGCGCGTGTCGTCGAGGCCGTTGAAATCGACGAGGACGATCCAGAACGCGGGATCGCGCGCCGGCCCCGGCGGCGCGGGCAGCGCCGGGAACGGGGAGGGCAACGTGTCGAGCGTCGACGACGGCATGGCGGTCACTCGCCGGCGCGGTGGTTCACCTTCCGCGGATCGCGCCGCGAGAAGAGCGACCAGTACAGCCCGGCCAGCCGGATGAGTTTCAGTTCACAATAGAACGCTTCTCCGGCGTCGGCGCGCAGGAGGGCGCGGAAATATCGGGGGAGGAACGCCAGTTGCTGGCGAAGGAAGTAGCGGGGGAGGCCGAAGAGCCGGGGGACGGTGCGGCCCTCGTCGCGCAGGAGCTTGAGGTGGTTCGGGCTGCCGCCCCAGGTGTAGCTGCGGTAGAAGGCCTTGGTGCAGCGCTTCGCGGGGATGTGGTGCCGGACGACCGCCTCCGGCTGGTAGGCGATGCGGACGCCGTGGCGATGGGCGCGCTGGAAGAGATCGATGTCCTCGCCGCCGGCCATGCGTCCGCTGCCGATGTCGGTGCGGTATTCGCCGATCGTGTCGATGAGGGACCGCCGGAAGGCCATGTTGACGTTGAAGCCGACGACGTGCGGTTCGGGGACGAGCCGGGGTTCGCCGCCGAGGTCGATGAGGGCGAACATGCCGCGGAACTTCGGGGTGAACCACGCCGGCTGCGCCGACTCCCAATCGGGCACGACGCGGCCGAAGACGAGTTCGGCGTCGAAACGAGTGAACGCCTCCAGGGTCTTTTCAATCCAGTCGGGTTCGGGGAAGCCGTCGTCGTCGGTCCAGGCGACGATGTCGCCGCGCGCCTCGCGCAGGGCGCGGTTCCGCGCCAGCGAGATGCCGGGTTCGGGTTCGAAGGCGCGGCGGATCGGCAGCTTCCCGACGTGCCGGGCGATGGTCGCGTCGGTGTCGTCGGTGCTGTTGTTGTTGACGACGAGGAGTTCCCACTCGACGCCCGGCGGGATGCGGAGCGTGCGCAGGTGCGCGAGCGCCCGGTCGAGCATCGCGGCCCGGTTCCAGGTGCAGATGGCAACGGTCACGAAGGGCATCGGGCGGTTCGGATCGCGCGGGCTTCGTCGGCGTAGCCCGCCAGTTTCGCGGCCGTCAGGTAGTGCGCCAGCCAGCCGGGCCGGCCGAGTTGCCGCCCGAGCCACGACCGCACGCGCGCCCGCCAACTCCCCAGCACCGCCCACCGCGGGCGGCCGAAGAGCGTCGGCGCCGGCGCCACGCCGTCCAGGCGCACCTGCGTCCGGCCCAGCGCCTCGAAGTACCGCCAGAAGTGCCCGGGCGTGGTGCGCTCCGGCGGAATGTAATGTTGTATCTCCGTCGTCCCGATCCAGACACCCGGCACGCCCGCGTTTTGGATCGCCCGCACCACCGACACCTCGTCCGCGCCGATCAAGCCCGCCTTCACGCGCCCGAACTTCGGATCGAACCGGAAGCGCCGCTGCACGTCGGCGCGGAAGCCCATGTTCGCGCCGAACGGCCCCTCGCCCGGCGCGAACGGCCGCACCGCGTCCCCGTAGTCCTTAAGCGAAAAGACCGGCGCGAGGAGTTCGATATTCGCGTCGAGGAAGGCCGTCGTCTCGACCGGGATCTCGGCCGCGTACCACGGCGAGACTCGCCCGCCGAAATATCCGGCGTCGGGAAACTCCCGCGCCACGCGCACGTACTCGGCGATCCAGTTCTCGGACGCGAGCACGTCGTCGTCCGTCCAAAGGATCAACTCGCCGCGCGCCTCGTCGATCGCGCGATTGCGGGCGTGCGAATGGCCTTGCTTCGTTTCGACCACGCGGCGTATCGGCAACGCCCCGGCGTGCTTCTCCGCGACCGCGGCGGTGTCGTCGACGCAGTTGTTGTCGACGAGGACGAGTTCCCACGCCACGCCGTCCGGCACGATCTGCCGATGCAGCTCCGCGAGCGTGCGATCCAGGAGCTTCGCGCGGTTCCAGGTGCAGATGGCGACGGTGACGAGCATGGGCGGGATCACTCCGCCGGCGGCACGGACTTCCATTCCGTGTCGAACGCCAGGACGCCCAGGTCGGTGTTCGCGTAGAGATGCTGCGTGCGGGTGTCGCCAATCACGTCGCAGACGATCGCGTTCTCGACGGAATCCAGGAGCATCGTGTTCGCCAGCGCGAGCCGGAACGAAACGAGGATCGAATTTCCCGGCCGGATCGGCACGTTCTTGATCCGGCACTCGAAGCCCTGCCGGCCCCGGCTCAGGCGCATGGGGAAGTGCGATTCGTCGGTCCAGCCGGTGGCGAGGCGCGTCCCGTAGAGGTTCTGCACGGCGACGAGGATGTTCGCGTCCGTGAATTCCTCGGCCGATTCCACGTCCATCCGCAGGACGAGATCGTCGCCGGAGGTGAAGGCGGAGACGGGCCGGCCGTCGGCGTCGACGAGGCCGGCGCGGACGAACTTCGCGCGGCCGTCGCCGGTCCGCGGCTTCGCGCGCAGGTCGCCGGTGCGCGTGTCCTTGAGCATCCGGTCCAGATACGACTGCGTCACGTCGCGGGCGGTGCCCGATTCAACCAGCCGGCCGCCGTCCAACAGGATCGCGCGCTGGCAGAGGTTCGGGATCTGCTGCATGTTGTGCGAGACGAACAGCACCGTGCGCCCGCCTCGCACCAGTTCCATCATGCGGTCGAGGCAGCGCTTCTGGAAGTTCGCGTCGCCGACGGCGAGGACTTCGTCGACGATCAGGATTTCGGGTTCGAGGTGCGCCGCCACGCCGAACGCGAGGCGGACGTACATGCCGCTGGAATAGCGTTTCACGGGCGTGTCGAGGAACTTGCCGATTTCGGAGAACTCGACGATGCGGTCGAACTTGGCGTCGATCTCGCGGCGCGTCATGCCGAGGACGCTGCCGTTCATGTAGACGTTTTCGCGGCCGGTCAGTTCGGGGTGGAAGCCGGTGCCGACTTCGAGGAGGCTGCCGATCCGGCCGCGGATTTCGATGCGGCCCTTCGTCGGTTCGGTGATGCGCGAGATGAGCTTCAGGAGCGTGGATTTGCCGGCGCCGTTCCGGCCGACGACGCCGACCGCCTCGCCGGGCCGCACCTCGAACGACACGTCGCGCACGGCCCAGAAGCTGTTGGTGTCGTCCAGTTGCGAACCGGGCCGCACGAGCGAGCGCAGCTTTTGCAGCGTCCCCTTCGCGAAGCGCCGGGCGGACTCGGTGAGGTTCAGGTCCCCGGCGGCCTGCGCGCCGAGGCCGTAGCGCTTGGAGACGTTCTCGACTCGCAGGGCCGGTGGCATGGGGTTTAGCTCTCGCTCAATCGCCGGTAGAGGTCGTCGACCACCCAGTGGAAGGCGGCGAGGTGCAGCGTCTCGACGATGCCCATGTCGGCGAGGTCGACGTGGAGGCCGTGCTGCGCGAGGCCGCGGAGCTTGCCCCCCTCGAAGCCGGTGCAGCCGAAGGTCGCGAGGCCGCGGCGGTTCGCCCATTCGACGGCGCGCAGGATGTTCGGGCTGTTCCCGCTGCCGCTGATGGCGATCAGCAGGTCCCCTTCGCCCGCCAGGTTTTTCAATTGTTCGAGGAAGACGCGGTCGAACCCCTCGTCGTTGCCCCACGCCAGGATGTACGGCGTGTTGTCGGTGAGGCTGAGGATGCGGAAGCGTTTCTTCGCGTCGTCGTCGAAGTCCTTCTTGCGAAGCGTTCCCTTGCCGATGTCTTCGCAGAAGTGCGAGGCGTTCGAGCCGCTGCCGCCGTTGCCGATGACGAAGATCGTCTTGCCCCTGCCGTAGCAGTCGTACATCATGTCGGCGAGCTTCGTCACTTCGGCCGGGTCGAGCTTCACCAGTTCCTCGGCCATCCGCATCAAGAACGGCCCCGCCGGCATCGTCGCTCCGAGCATTGCGA